>NZ_AOJF01000023.1:0-76261 GCF_000337395.1 Halorubrum distributum JCM 13561 | reverse complement strand
GATTTGGGTCATAGGCAACTGAAGTCTCCCGCTTCAGCTCCTTTGATTTAGCGGCCTACCTCGCAGCAGTATGGCGATTCAACACAGCCATTTACAGAGATATACGCTGTATTTCTGATTTCACCTTCGTATTCTGCTTGGAATGTCTCACCCATCCATTCTATTGATGAACTGTCGGCAGACCATATTGATCCAACCTCTTCTTTTAAAAAGATGTATTTGTCTGTGACTGCTTTTAATGTATCTACGGGGCACGTGTCAAACACAATCAATACATCCCAGTCTAAATCATAGATATTCGTACCAATTTCCCACCTAGATGTGATCATTATAAATAAATATACATAAAAATAATACAATTTCCGGACAATCTGATTAACACTCATACATTAACCAATATAATCGGCCCGTGTTAATCTATTCGGAGTCCTAAGAGACAGATATTCGATTTTGTGGGATCTGATGAAGATATCTGGATCACTGCTTGATAGATTGTTCGAGACTATATATTGTGTCAGTCGGAACAAACTTGTGGAAGTCTCGAAACGAAGCTTGAGGGGCGGTCTTGAGATAAGTAGAAGTATAAGGTGGTCAAAAGATTGAGTGGTTTGTGTCTATTTTCGACCACTTCAGTGGTGATACCGGTTGTAGGCCCGTATCTAAGATCTGTTCTACAATCTGATTGGCGTCGGCCCTACTGAACTCCTCCTGATCGTTCGATAAAGACCGAACAGATCATTGATCGCTACGTTGATACTTACCATAACCTCCCGATCAAGTACAAACAACAGTGAGAACCGCTTGACTTCGCCCACACTATCCTCCAGATTGAGCCTCATGTCTACGTAGTATTATGTTGATGCTCGGCGACAACATCCTTCGCGGGGACCTCGACGACGTGGCCAATCGGCAGTAGGAAGACGGCACCGACGCTGCGTTCCTGGTTGAGGAGGCCTCCTACGAGGAGGCCTCTCGCTACGGGGTGCTCAAAACTATCGAGTACGGCAAAGTCTTTGGGGTCGTCGAAAAAGTCCAACAGCCCGCTGATCTGCTGTGTTGAATAGCTGCTGAGTCACGGTTACAGCGGCTCACACAGTGGTTCTATGTTGATGATAGCGAACATCAAGACGATCTCACGGAACTGCCGATACCAGCCAAGCGCTCGCACGGCATCGCCGAGCGAGCGCTTCGTTGTCGAATACGATGTTTCGGCCATCCACCGCTGAGAGTAGCCGTTTGCTCGGTTGAGCGCGTTGTTTGCGGCTGCGTTGGCTGACGAGCCGCGATAATGAACGAGGTAATCGAGGTCGTGTGCGGCGATCTCGTACTCGGTGTGCCAGTCTTGGAAGCCGTTGTCGGCGGCGACGGACTGCAGGTCGTCCGCGTTTCGGCGGACGACCTGCGGTCCCGTCTTCGTATCATGCTTCCACCGAGCTGCGATGTGAACGTCAAGAACAGCCAGCGATTCCACATCAGTTAATGTCGTGACTTTCAGCGTCTGTATCGTCCGTCCTGCCCGCTGACGAAAGTACGAGGACGCACGTCGCCGGTCGAAGAACGTGCTGTCGAGCGCAGCGTGGCCAGACTGCGGGTGCTGCTGCGCGGAAATTCGCAGCAGCGCCCGCCATATCCACATTTTCAGCCGATCAAACGATTTGTAGATCGTGCTGTAGTCTGGGAGATCGTCTCGATCTAAGCCGAGGACGTTACGAATCTCAGCCATGTAGTTCAGCCGATTCGGCGTTTCACGATAGCTGTGGCCGTCTTCGAGCCGAAAACAGTGTAGCACAACGTGTTTCCAGCGGGCGAACCCGCCGCTGGCGGGTTCGCCCGCGTGCTTTCCCAACGCTTGTTTGACTAGGCGACGACACTGCTCAACGAAGTCGAGGAGATCGACTTCCATGGACAGAATCGATTTCCTCGGCTTCGTCCTTCTACCCCGTGATACTAGTCGATTAGATCGCTATTCAACACAGCACGCTGATCAACCTCTTGATGTTGGGCCTTTACTCGTTCACGCCGACCATCTCCCACGCGTGTCACTTTTTTACCCATCTGATTGTGGCAAGTATGAACTCGAGGATGAAATCTGCTTATCCAGTCCGGCAGCACTATCGATGCGATTCGTCTATACGGCTGTCTCATGGATGTCGGGTACCCAAAGTATTGTGTCCATGTCGAGGAACGCCTTGACCACCTGATCACCGATACCGAGCCGGACGACAACTTGGACCTTAAAAAAGCCACCTATCGACGACTAACAGATATACTCCGTAGAGAAACAATCTGCTTCGTTCTACAAGGGACCAATTTCTGAACTTTCGCCGCGATGCGTGTACTCGTCGTCAACGGAATCCAATCATCGAATTCCGTGCTCTGATCGAACCCTTTTATCCTTGACTCTCAAACGGAGAGCCAAGATGGACATCTCTATCGTCGGCAGCGGCTACGTCGGCACGACGGTCTCTGCCTGCTTCGCGAACCTCGGCCACGACGTGGTGAACATCGACATCGACGAGTCGGTCATCGAGACGATCAACGACGGCGACGCGCCGATCCACGAGGAGGGCCTCTCGGAGCTAATCGCCGAACACGCCGGACCGAATGGCACCGGCCGGCTCCGGGCGACCACCGACTACGCGGCCGTCCGCGACACCGAAGTAACGTTCCTCTGTCTCCCCACCCCGCAGAACGACGACGGCAGCGTCGACCTATCCATCATGGAGGCGGGTGCGAGCCAACTCGGTAAGACGCTCGCGGACAAAGCCGATTGGCACACCGTCGTCGTCAAGAGCACGGTCGTCCCCGGCTCGACTGCGGACACGATCACTCCCATCCTCGAACGAGAGAGCGGCAAGACAGCCGGCGAGGCGTTCGGCGTCGGCATGAATCCGGAGTTCCTCCGCGAAGGCACGGCGGTTCATGATTTCCTGAACCCGGACAAGGTCGTCCTCGGCGCGGACGACGATCGCGCGCTCGACGACATGCGCGCGGTGTTCGACCCTCTCGTCGAGGCTGCCGCCGCGCCGGTCGTGGAGACGGACACGCGGACCGCCGAGATGATCAAGTACGCCAACAACGCCTTCCTCGCGGCGAAGATCAGCCTGATCAACGACATCGGGAACATCTGTAAGGCGCTCGGCGTCGATGCCTACGAGGTCGCGGACGCGATCGGCCTCGACGACCGCATCGGCGCGCAGTTCCTCCAGAGCGGCGTCGGCTGGGGCGGAAGTTGCTTCCCGAAAGACGTGGGCGCAATTATCTCCGCGGCGCAGGCGGCCGGCTACGACCCGGCGATGCTCAACGCCGCAGTTGAGGTCAACGACCGCCAGCCGGCGCGGCTGGTCGCCATGCTGGCCGACCACCTCGCCGCCCACCGTGACCGCGGAGTCGACGGCGCGACCATCGCCGTGCTCGGCCTCGCGTTCAAGCCGGGGACCGATGACATGCGAAACTCCCGAGCAATTCCGGTGATCAAGGATCTCCAGGCGCGCGGCGCCACTATTACCGCCTACGACCCGGTCGCGGCCGGCAACGCCCCCAACTACGTCGACGACGTGACCTACGCCGACTCGGCCGCGGCGGCGCTCGACGGCGCCGACGGCGCGGTCGTCGTCACCGACTGGGACGAGTTCGCCGCGCTCGACGCCGAGTTCGACGCGATGGCGGCCCCGATCGTCGTCGACGGGCGGCGGATCATCGAGCGGCGCGACGGGATCATCTACGAGGGGTTGACCTGGTGAGCTCCCAGAGTCGCAGCGATGTCGACCTGCTCCCGGTCGCCGGCTGTCGTGTCGACGGCTCAGCGTAGGGAGCACAAGTTGTTCCTGCCAGTCCTGGGTAATTCATCCCTGGAAAATAGATTTCTCCCGCGAGATCCCCGCTCCCCAGCGAAACCACTGGAGCTACACCCGCTGATCCCGGCCGCAGTACTCCCCGTGAGAACGGGTGTAACACGCGCACCTGGGGCCGACCGCGCTCACGCGCCGCTGACGAGGAACGCTGTTCGCACGCGACCACAAGACCACGCAACAAAAATCGCCCGACAGCAGCGAGGAGCCACGTACGTGTACCTGGGACACATCGCGGGGCTATCGTCCAGTTCGTAGTCGACGTTTCAGGTGTCCGATCTCAGAGATCGGCCGAAACACATCCGGTGGTCCCGGGGTGTTTTCCGGATACGCCTCTCGAATATTTGGGTTCTGAGAGGATGTGAGACCCGGTCGCGTGCGACAGGCTGTGCCGGCGAGGTGACTAACTCAGGGACTGCGACGCGATCCGCGGCCGCACCGGTGTTCGGTTGCCTGTTAGCTCTGTAACTCCGGGTGCGATCGCGGCTCCCTGACCGGTGTTTCACCCGTTACCGCTCGTCTTACTGCGGCGGGACAAACCAGTGTAGCTCGGCCGGACCGGCTCTCTGAACCCCCGGCCTTCCGCCACAGCAGTTGCACGGGCGGTAAGGTGTCGTTGTCATCACAGACTCGTGTGGCGACGCTTGTTCACGTGGCCCGCAGTCTCCACAAAGACATGTTACCCAACACAATCCTTCCGCCACACTCCAATGTTGGTTAACGGTCGTGTGACAGTCGCCCACGAAACGGCCGCGGGCGATTCAGTGCTACTCGACGGTGACGCTCTTCGCAAGGTTCCGCGGCTTATCGATCGACCGGCCCTTGTCGTTGGCCACGTGGTACGCGAACAGCTGGAGGTAGACGTTCGCGACGAGCGGCTCGACGACTCCCACGTCGGGCACCAGCAGCGACACGTCGAGCGTCCCGTACTCCTCACCGGCAGAGACGCAGCCGATCGCGGGCGCGCCGCGCGTCTGCGCCTCGGTCACGTTGTTCATCGTTTCGTCGGCGCGCGAGCCGTCCGTCAGGACCGCCAACACGGGCGTGTCGGGCGTCACCAAGGCGAGCGGGCCGTGTTTGAGCTCGCCGGCGGCGAACCCTTCGGCGTGGTCGTAGGAGATCTCCTTGAGCTTTAACGCGCCCTCCAAGGCGACGGGGACGCCGAGCTGCCGCCCCACGAAGAAGAACGCCTCGCTGTCGCCGTACTCGGTCGCGGCCTCGCGCACCGCGTCCTCGTTGTCGAGCACCTGCTGAACGGCGCCCGGAAGGTCGCGGAGCCCCTCCAAGACGGGCCGCGCGTCGGCGGCCCCCAGCGCGCCGCGCTCGCGGCCGATCGCCACGGCGAGCATCGTCAGCGTCGCCACCTGCGAGGCGAACGTCTTCGTCGCGGCGACGCCGATCTCGGGGCCAGCGCGGATAAACGCGGTGTCGTCCACCTCCCGCGTGACGGTGCTACCGAGGGTATTCGTCACGGCGAACGTCCGCGCGCCAGCGGCGTTCGCGCGGCGGACCGCGCCGAGCGTGTCCGCGGTCTCGCCGCTCTGCGTCACCGCGACGACCAGCGTCCGGTCCGGGCTGCGCCCGGCGCCGAACTCGTACTCGCTGGCGATCTCGACGGTCGCGCGCACCCCCGAGAGCTCCTCGAACAGCTGCGCGGCGTACCGGCCCGCGTAGTTGGAGGTGCCGCAGGCGACGATCTGGATCTCCTCCAGATCGGCGAGAAAGCCCGGCGGGAACGAGACGTCGAGGTCGACGTCGCCCGCGTCCACGTCGAGCCGCCCCGCGATCGTCTGCCGGAGCGACTCGGGCTGTTCGTGGATCTCCTTGCGCATGTAGTGCTCGTACCCGCCCTTTTCGGCGGCGTCGGCTTCCCACGTCACGGTCTCAACGCCGCGGTCGACGAGGTCGCCGTCGGCGTAGATTTCGACGCCCTCGGCCGACAGCGCCGCCACGTCGCCGTCCTCGAGGTAGGTCACGTCGCGGGTGTGCTCGAGGAACGCCGTCACGTCGCTGGCGACGAACGTCGCGTCGTCGTTGCGGCCCAACACGAGCGGGCTCCCGCGGCGCGCGACGACGATTTCGTCTTCCCCTTCGCGGACCGCGCAGATCGCGTAGCTCCCCTCCAAGCGGACCTCGACGGCGCGGACTGCGTTGAGGAGGTCGCCCTCGCCGCGCTGCGCAGCGAGTTCCTCCTCGATCAGGTGTGGGATGACCTCGGTGTCGGTGTCGCTCGTGAACTCGTGGTCAGCCAGCTCGGCTTTGAGCGCCTCGTGGTTCTCGACGATTCCGTTGTGAACGACCGCGACGTCGCCGGCGCAGTCCGTGTGCGGGTGGGCGTTCGCGTCGGTCGGCGGCCCGTGCGTGCTCCAGCGCGTATGGCCGACCCCGAGCGTCGCGTCCGGGACGTCCGGAACCGTGAGGTTGTCGACCTCGCCGGACCGCTTTGCGACGGTGAGCCCGCTCGTTTCGCCGACGAGCGCGACGCCCGCCGAGTCGTAGCCGCGGTACTCCAGGTTGCGGAGCCCCTCGTGGACGATATCGCCCACGCTGGCGACGCCGCCGTTGCCGGCAGCGGTACCCGCCTCGTCATCCTCATCCAGGGCGATTCCCTCGCCGATGTAGCCGGTGATCCCACACATGGTTACCCCCTCCGCACGACCGCACCCGACTCGACGCGACCGTCGAGCACGACCCCCGCGTCGGCGTCGACGTCGTCGCCGACGACCGCGCCGTCGGTGAGCGTCGACCCGCTGCCGACGGTCGCGTTGTCGCCGACCACGCCGGCGAGCTCCACGCCGTGGTGGACCGCGTCGCCGACGACGACCGTCGCCGGCCCGCCCGCTATCGTCGCGTTCGGACCGATCCGCGCGTTGCCCGCGACGATCGCGTCCCGGACGACCGCGCCCGCGCCGATCACCGCGTCGGGGAAGATCACGGCGTTCTCCACGATCGCGCCCGCCTCGACCGTCGCGTTGCTCCCGATAGCGGTGCTGCCGCCGATCGTGACGTTCGGGCCGACGCGCACGTTGCCCGCGAGCGCCACGTCGTCGGCGACGGTCACCGAGTCGCCGAGATTCGCGCCCACGGATTCTGGAGCCGAGGAGTCGTCAACCAGCCCTGCGTTGACGGTAAGCAGGTCCCACAGGTTCGACACGTCGAGCCAGCGGCCGTCGTACCGGACGGCCGACAGCGACTCGCTCGCGGCGAGATCGTTCAGCGTCGCCGTGATCGCCAGTTCGCCTGTCGCGTGCGTCTCGCGGATCGCGTCGAACACGTCGGTCGAGAACCCGTACACGCCGGCGTTAATCTGGTTGGTTTCCACGGGACCCTCCGGCTTCTCGTCGATCGCTGTCACGCGGTCGCCGTCGAGGGTGACGACCCCGTATTCGCGCGGGTTCGCCGCGGTCGTGACCGCCATCGCGGGGAGGTCGCCGTCGAGCGCCCGGTCGCGCATCTGGGTGACGACCGACGGCTCGACGATCCGGTCGCCGTTGAGCACGACGAAGGGGCCGTCGACGACCGGTTCGGCCTGGAGGACGGCGTGGCCGGTGCCGAGCTGGGTGGTCTGTTCGACGTACTCGATCGTCACGTCCCAGTCGTCGCCGTCACCGAAGTGGTTCCGGATCCGCTCTTGCTCGTAACCGACGACGAGGACGATCCGGTCGATCGCCGTCGCCGTGACGGCCTCGACGACGTGTTCGAGCAGGGGGCGGTTCGCCACGGGGACCATCGGTTTCGGGCGTCGATTTGTCAGCGGCGCCAACCGCCGTCCCTCACCCGCGGCGAGGATCACCGCGGTTACGGAGTCCGTAGTCATATCGTACCCGTGTCCCGCCCGGGTTTTAAATCGCTCGCGCAGTGGCGAGCCGTTGGAGAAGAGTAAAGTATCGAACGTGTCTACGTTGACCGTGTCGAAATCGGCCGTCATCGCGGACGACGACGAGACGATCCGGTCGATCCTCCAGTACAAGCTGTCGAACGCGGGCTACGACCTGACGGTGTGTCACGACGGCGAGGAGTGTCGACAGGCGCTGAACGAGGACGCCGCGGCCCCCGACGTCGTGGTCCTCGACGTGATGATGCCCCGGATGAAGGGCACGCAGGTGCTGCGGACGATCCGGCGCGGCGAGCTCGCTGTCGACCCCGACGTTCCCGTCGTGATGCTCACCTCGCGCGGGCAGGAGGCCGACGTGTTGGAGGGGCTCGACTCCGGCGCCGACGAGTATCTCACGAAGCCGTTCAGTCCGAACGAGCTGCTGGTCCGAATCGACCGACTGGTCGGGAGATAACCGTGTTGTCCGCGGCCCCGTCGACGTTGATGACCGTCTACGGTCCCATCATCGGCCCCCAACCGTGGGTACTCACGCTTGGCGTCCTGATACTGGGCTCGCTTTTGGCCGCGGCGGCGCTCATAACCCTGGGCTACTCGCTTGTCGCGGCCCGCAGACGTCGGCGTCAGGACGCGATGCGTGCCGCGCTGCGGTCGGAACTGCTCGCCCGGCTCTACGGCCGCGACGAGCCGGCGTGGGACGCATGGGTCACCAGCCTCTCGGCGCCCGAACGCGATGAGCTGGAGTCGTTGCTCGACGTGTACCTCCGCGAGCTTGACGGCGGCGACGCCGAGACGCTGGCCGGACTCGGACGGGCGCTCGGCATCCACGAGCGGTC
Organism: Halorubrum distributum JCM 13561; assembly: GCF_000337395.1. Lineage (NCBI taxonomy): Archaea > Methanobacteriati > Methanobacteriota > Halobacteria > Halobacteriales > Haloferacaceae > Halorubrum > Halorubrum distributum. Next base: position 67,742 of record NZ_AOJF01000023.1, on the reverse strand, counting down.
ACGTCGCGAGATCGCGAACGGCGACTACTGGACCCGGAGCCACGCCTTGGTTTGGCTCGCGCTACTCCGCGACGCCCCGGACCGCGACCTGCTCCGAGCACACTGTACCGAGACGGCGCGCGAGCGCGCCGCGGCCGCCCGGGTGTTGTACGCGGCTAGGACGGATGACTGCGCGACGACTGGCGTCGATCTGTTGCTGCGCGACGAGCCCGAGCCGTTCTCGGTGTTCGGCGTCGACACGCTGTACCGCGTCGCCGAGTGCGACCCGGTCCCGTTCTTCGAGCGGGCGGCCGCCGACTTCGCGGCGTGGGAGCCGGCGCTCCAGCGACAGGTGTTGCGCGTCGTCCGCCACCTCACCACCGTGGTCGGCGGCGCCGACCTCTCGTGGGTCGTTGGGGCGCTGTCGAGCCGGGACCCGAGCGTGCGGGCAGCCGCGTGGCGGGCGCTGGGCGCGTACGGCTGGAACCGCCGGCTCCGCGACGCGATAGACCTCGATGCGATTCCCGATGAGCCGGCGCCGGCGGTCCGTACGGACGCCTATCGGGCGCTCGGCATGTGGGGCGACGCGCCGGCGCTCGCAGCGCTGGAAGCGGCCGGGACGGTCGACCCGGACCCGCGGGCGCAGGTCGCCGCGGCCGAGACGCTGGTGGCCCAGCACGGGCCGGAGGCCGCGCCGGCACCGAAGGCACCGCCACGCCCGGGCGACCGTGAGACGGCCGACCCGATCCCCGCCGGCGATAATCCGGCCGCGGTCGACTCTGAGACGCCCGCTTTCGACACGGCTTCGTTCGATATCGCGTGGGCGTGGGCGGCCGAACACGCCCGCTTTGACCGCTTGGCCCGCGATATTTCCCGTGACCGAGAGCGGCTCCACGGAGAGGTGCGCGGATGACGACGCTCGAAGGCATCGGGACGACGCTCGTCGTCGGCTCGGGCGTCTTCATCGTCACGTACTACCTGCTGATCAACGCCGGCTACCTGCTGATCCACGTGCTCGCGCTGTTCCAGCTCCGCGACAGCGTCCGGGAGTCGTCGTGGAACCCGTCGTTTCGCGCGTTTGACACCCCGTTTTACCCAGGCGTCGCGATGGTCGTACCGGCGTACAACGAGGCGGCCAACATCGTTGAGAGCGTGCGCTCGATGCTCGCGCTTAATTACCCCGACCAGGAGATCGTCGTCGTCAACGACGGATCGTCGGACGCCACCCTCGACCGGCTCGAAGAGGCGTTCGGGCTGCGCCCGGTCGACGCCGAGGTCCCGTACGACGTGCCGTCGGAGCCGATCCGCGGCGTGTACCGCTCGGCGACCCACGAGAACCTCCTGGTCGTCGACAAGGAGAACGGCGGCAAGGCCGACGCGCTCAACGCCGGGATCTGGCTCACCGAGAAGGAGCTGTTCTGCGCGGTCGACGCCGACACCGTCATCGACCGCGACGCGCTGCTCGACGTGGTCGCGCCCTTCCTCGAAGACTCCTCGCGGACCGTCGCCAGCGGGGGCACCATCCGGGTGGCCAACAACTGCGTCGTCCAAGACGGCCAAGTCAAGGAAGTCAACCTACCGAAGACCGGGCTCGCCGGGGTCCAGGTGATGGAGTACCTGCGGGCCTTCTACTCGGGCCGGCTGGGGCTCGCCCGGCTCAAGGGGCTGATCCTCATCTCCGGCGCGTTCGGCGTATTCCGGACGGACCGCGTCCGCGAGATCGGCGGCTACCGTCACGACACGATCACGGAGGACTTCGACGTGGTCGTCCGCCTCCACGAGCACCTCTCGGACAACGACGTCGACTACCGGATCGAGTTCGTCCCCGAGCCCGTCGCGTGGACGGAGGTGCCGGAGTCGCTCCGGTCGCTGGGCCGCCAGCGGCGCCGCTGGTACCGCGGGATGCTGGAGACGGTGATCGCCAGCCGCGGCCTCTTCTTCCGCCGGCGCTACGGCCGCGTCGGCACGGTCGTGCTCCCGTTCTTCACCGCCGCGGAGGCGCTCGGCCCGCTCATCGAAGGGTTCGGCTACGTCCTGCTCCCGCTCGGGTGGTACCTCGGTATCCTCAACGTCGAGTTCTTCCTCACCTTCCTGCTGCTCACCGTAGGCGTCGGCGTCTTCCTCTCGTGGTTCGGCGTGTTCAGCGAGGTGTGGAGCTACAACCGCTACGAGTCGCCGTGGGACGTCGTTAGGCTGCTTTGGTACGGCATCTTGGAGAACTTCGGCTACCGTCAGTGGAAGACGATCGTGGCCTGGCACGGGCTGATCGAGTTCCTCCGCGGCGAGCAGTCGTGGGGCGTGATGGAGCGACGCGGCTTCGGGGACGGGGAGTCCGAGAGCCCGGCGGTGGGCGCGGCCGCTGCGGCCGGCGGCGTGGCGGCGGGCAGCGGAGACGCGCCCGTGACGACGACAGGTGGCGAGACGGACGCCGCCGACGCGGGCGCGGCCGCCCACGACGACGGGGACGACGGCGGCTTCGTCTGGGTGGACTGGCTCGCCGACGAGCCCGGGACCGACGGGCTCCGGTGGCTCGACCGAATCGCGAGCGACGGGCAGCCCGGCGCGTTCGCGTCCGTCGCGGACCTGACCGTCGGCGTCGGCGAGGGCGGGTTCGTCTGGACGGCCGACTTCTCGGCCGGCGGCGGCGACGGGGGGTTCGTCTGGGTGACCGATCCCGCGCTCGGCGCGGGCGATGGGGGTTACGTCCTCGCGGCCGCCGACGACGGGAGCGTGCGGCTCGCCGCGACGACGGACTTCTCGGAGGGCCTCGGCGACGGCGGCTTCGTCTGGACGACCGACCCGACGCTCGGTACGGGCGACGGCGGGTTCGTCTGGGCCCGCGACGCCGCGGCCGGCGCCGGCGACGAGGGGTTCGTCTGGGTGATCGACGCGGCCGACCCCGCCGAGTAGTCCACCGGCAATCAGCCCGCGGCCAGCGCCTCGTGGACCGGCTCCGCGGCGTTGACGTCGCTCACGGCGAAGCGGGTCCCCTCGTCGCTGCTGTCGACGGCGAGGTCCCAGCCGTGGCCCGAGATCACGCGCTGGACCACGAGGAGGCCGAGCCCGAACGACTTGATGTTCTCCGCGTCGGCCGCGGTGAGGGCGTGTTCCACGTCCGTCGGGAGTCCCGGCCCGTCGTCCGCGACCGCGAAGCCGCCCTCGTCGCCGGTGACCGTCACCGCGACGTCAGGGCCGCCGTGTTCGACGCAGTTACGGAAGAGGTTCTCGAAGAGCCGCTGAAGCCGCATCTCGTCGGCGAGGACGGTCGTCCCCGTCGCGATGTCGACGGACAGCGTCGCGTCGCGCGTCCGCACCGTGTCCCAGGCGTTCCGGACGACTCCATCGAGATCCACCCGCGTCCGCTCGCCGACGTCCGTCCCCTCCTTCGCCAACATGAGGCACTCGGCGATCATCGACTCCATGCGGTCGAGCGCACCCCGGACGCGATCGAGGAACTCGGCCGCCTGCCCGCTGACGTGGTCCTGTGCGAGCTCCGTGAACCCGATCGCCCCCGACAGCGGGTTTCGGAGGTCGTGGGCGACGATGCCGGCGAACTCGTCGAGCCGCTCGTTCTGCTCGCGGAGTTCGGCGTAGTGCTTCTGCCGTTCGAGCTCGCTGCCCACCCACTCCGCGAGCACCGCGACGAAGTCGCGCTCAGACTCCGTGATCGGGTCGTTGCGCGGCTCCGCGTCGGAGAAGCAGAGCGTCCCGTACGTCTCGCCGTCGATGTCGACTGCGGCGCCGACGTAGCAGTGGAGCCCGGTCGTCTCCAGCGCGTCGTCGTCGCGGTACTCGCTGTCGCGCGCGTCAGCGAAGCCGAGCGGCTCGCCGCTCTCGACGACGTGGCGACACCACGTCCCGTCGAGGTCGACGACGCCCCTCCGGGCGTAGGGGCCGCTCTGGATGTTCGTCTCGACCACCTCGTACCGGCCGTCGCCGGTGTACGAGAGCACGCCGTTGTCGACGCCGAGGTACTCCCGGCCGACGTCGATCGCCTTCCGAATGCGCTCTTCGGCCGAGAGGTCGGTCGCGGTCAACTCCAGCAGGCTCTTGAATGGATCAGCGGGGACCGTATGCGATGACATGGTGAGCAAGCAGGTCGTTACCGACGGTAGGTGCGCCCGTCTGATAAAAGCGCGAGTTCGGTTCGGCGGCCGCCCCGTCGGAGAAGTAGCCTTAACCATCTCCCTCCGTAGGTGAGACTGTGCGCAGACGCCGTTTCCTGGGTCGCGTCGGGGTGGCGGGGGCGGTCGGCACCGCCGGCTGCGGCCTCCGCGGCGACGCCAACGGGTCGGGAGGCGACGGTCCCTCCCGGCAGTTCCGCATCGGCGACGACGGCTTCGAGGTCGCGGTCGACGGCGGCGGCTTCGAGCCCCTGTCGGTCCGCGGCGTGAACCTCGGAATGGCCAAGCCCGGGCGGTTCCCGGGCGAGGCGGCGATCACCCGCGCGGAGTACGACCGCTGGCTGGAACTGATGGGCGAACTGAACGTCAACGTCGTCCGCGTGTACACCGTCCACCCGCCGGCGTTTTACCGGGCGCTCGCGGCGTACAACCGCTCGCACGCGGAGCCGATATACGTCCTCCACGGCAACTGGATCGGCGAGGAGACCCTCCGTGAGGCGGGCGACGCGACCTCGCTGTCGGCCGCCTTCGACCGCTCGATCCGACAGGTCGTCGACGCGGTCCACGGCGCGACGACCGTCAAGCCGGAGCCCGGCTACGCGAGCGGGACGTACGACGCGGACGTGAGCGACGCCGTCCTCGGGTACGTCGCCGGCATCGAGTGGCCGCCGGCGGTCGTCGCGGAGACGGACCGGGTGAACGTGCCGGGCGGCTACGACGGCGAGTTCCTCGCCGCGCCCGACGGCTCCCCGTTCGAGGCGTGGCTCGCCGCCCGCCTCGACGCGGTCGTCGCGTACGAGGCCGACGAGTACGACGCACAACGGCCCGCGGCGTTCACGAACTGGGTGACGACCGACCCGCTGGAGCACCCGTACGAGCCGTTCCCGAACGAGGACGCGGTCTCCGTCGACCCCGACGCCGTCGTCGCGACGGACGCGTACGACCCCGGGACCTTCGCCGCCTACCACGTCTATCCGTACTACCCGCCGCTGTTGAACGAGACGCCCGAGTACGTGGACTACGAGGACCACCGCGGGGAGCCGAACAGCTACGCGGGCTACCTGAACGACCTCGTCGGGGCGACCGACCACCCGCTGCTCGTCGCGGAGTTCGGCGTCCCCGCGTCCCGCGGGATCGCGCAACGAGACGTCCACGGTCGCGACCAGGGACACCTCACCGAAGCCGAGCAGGGCGAGATCCTCGCCGCGATGTACGCGGACATCCGCGAGGCCGGGACTGCGGGCGGAGTCGTCTTCAGCTGGCACGACGAGTGGTTCAAGCGGACGTGGAACCTCGCGCCCTTCTCGGACCCGAACCGGCGGCCGTTCTGGTCGAACGTCCAGACGCCGGAACAGCGGTTCGGGCTGCTCGCGTTCGACCCGGCCGACGCGGTGCCGCTGGACGGATCGCCCGAGGCGTGGGCGGACGCGACCGCCGCGACGCCCGAGCGCGACCCGATCCGGCTCGGCGACGGCGCCGACCCGGCGCGCGAACTGACCGCGGTCCGCGCGGCGAGCGACGCGGCGTACCTCAACGTCCGGCTCGAGTTCGCGGAGCTGGACGGCGACCCGGACTGGGACGCGACCAACTACCTCGTCTCGTTCGGGACCACCGACTCAGACGCGCGGGCGCTCCCGTACGGGGTCGGCGGGGCGGCGCCCGCCGACTTCGTCGTCCGGCTCGGCGGCCCCGACGACTCGCGGATGACGGTGTCCCCCCGCTACGACGCCTTCGCGTTCGAGTACGGCGCCGAGGCCGGCCTTGACCTCGACCGGTACCGAGACCCCGACCCCGGCGACTTCACCCCGCTCCGGCTGGTGATCAACCGCGGGTACACCGTGCCGGTGACGGACGAGTACGTCCCCTTCGAGTCGGTGGAAACCGGGCGGCTGCGCTACGGGAACGGGAACCCCGAGTCGCCAGAATACGACTCGCTCGCCGACGTCCACGTCGCCCCGTCGAGCGACGCGATCGAGCTCCGAATCCCCTGGGGGCTGCTCAACGTGGCCGACCCGAGCCGTCGGCGGCGACTCGCCGACCTCTGGACCGACGGGCTCGACACCTACGAGACGATCGAGTCGATAGACGTCGCCGCGGCCTCGTACGTCCCCGCGGACGCAGAGGGGACGGCACGGTCGCTCGACGCCCCCACGAACCTCACGCACGCGGTCCCGGGCGTCGCGGACGGCGCGCTGTCTTCCCTCGCGTTCGAGCCGCCGACGTGGGACCGCCCGGCGTACAGCGAGCGGCTCAAGGAGTCGGCAGACGCGGTCGCCGACGTCTTCGATCGGTACGCGCGGCGAGGGGAGTGAGCCCGCCCTCGCGTCGACCGGGCGCTACTCCGAGAGCCGGTCGCGCGTCAGCGCCTCGCCGGGCCCGGTCGTCTCGCCGGCGCCCAGCACGACGCCCGCGTTCAGCGAGGTGTTGATCCCCGTCTTCGCCTCATCGCCGACGATCGCGCCCAGCTTCCGCCGGCCGGTGTCGACGCGGTCGCCCTTCACCGTCTGCCGGACGTTCTCGCCGTCGTGCCGGAGGTTGGCGACGTTCGTCCCCGCGCCGAAGTTGACGGCGCGGCCGAGCACCGAGTCGCCGACGTATGAGAGGTGGCCGACCGAGGCGTCCGCCATCAGCACCGAGTTCTTCACCTCGACGGAGTGGCCGACGTGGGCGCCGGGCCCCACGACGGTCGCCCCGCGGACGTAGGCGTTCGGCCCCACGTCGGCGCCCTCGCGGATCAGCGCCGGTCCCTCAATATAGGCGCCCGAGCGGACCCGCGCGCCCTCCTCGACGACGACCGGTCCGTGGAGGTGAACGTCTTCCTCGACGGTGCCCTCGAGCTCGCGCTCGTCGTCGAATTCGGCGAGCGTCAGCTCGTTCGCCTCCAACAGCTCCCAGGGGCGCCCGACGTCGAGCCAGGTGCCGTCGTACCGCGCCACGTCGATCCGGCGGCCGTCGCCGAGCAGGAGGTCGATCGTCGTCGTGATCTCGTACTCGCCGCGCTCGCTCTCGGGCGTGCGGTCGATGTAGTCGAACACCTCCGGCTCGAACGCGTAGCAGCCGACGTTCGCGAGGTTCGTCGGCGGGTCGGCGGGCTTCTCGACGATGTCCGCGAGCGAGCCGTCCGCGGCGGTCGAGAGCACGCCGTACGCCCGTGGGTCGTCGACCTCGGTGGCCGCCACGGCCGGCGCGCCCGCGTCGGCGAGCGCCTGAGGCAGCGACGCGTCCACGACCACGTCGCCGTTGAGCACGAGGAAGTCGTCGTCGACGACGGGTTCGGCCTGCGCAACGGCGTGGGCGGTACCCAGCGCTTCCGCCTGCTCGACGTAGTGGACCGGGCGGTCGCGGTACGACTCGCCGATCGCCTCCCGGATCGCCTCGCCGCGGTAGCCCGTCACGACGACGAACTCGTCGACGACGTCGCGGGCCGTGTCGAACACCCGTTCCAGCAGCGAGCGGTCCCCGACGGGGAGAAGCGGTTTCGGTTGGCGGTCCGTCAGCGGTCGCATCCGGGTCCCGCGGCCGGCCGCGAGCACGACTCCGTACATGTCCGAGGTCGACGAAGGGGCGGGGCTTATCGCCTGCGGTCGGCGGCGGCGGTCGCGGGTCGGGCCGCGCATCGATGTGGGTCGTCAGTCGAGATTCGCGGCAGCCCGCTCGACCAGTTCCCGCGCCGTCTCGAACAGCCCCTCCGCGTCGCCCTCGTCGCGCGCCTCCGCGGTGATCCGCACCAGCGGCTCGGTGCCGCTCGCGCGCACGAGGAACCAGCCCGCGTCCGTCCCGACGCGGATCCCGTCGAGCGTCGAGACGTCGTCGAACTCCTCGCCGGCCAGTTCCGCGACGCGCTCGACGGTCGCCCGCTTCGAGTCCGTCCGTATCGAGTCCCGGCGGATCGGGTAGTCGGGGAGGTCGTCGACGAGCGCGGCGAGCGACCCCTCGGCGCCGACGAGGGCGGTCAGGACGCACGCCGCGAGCGGCCCGTCGGGACAGGGCGTCCGCTCGGGCCAGATCCACGCGCCGCTGGGCTCGCCGCCGAAGGCGACGTCCGGCTTGGCGGCCTCGGCGGCGACGTACGCGTCGCCGACGGGCGTGTACGTCACCTCGGCGCCGACCTCCGCGAGCGCGTCGGCGACGAGGAGGCTCGTGTCCACCGGCACCGCGACGCGGTCCCCGTCGCCGGCCTCGCGGCGGGCGAACAGCGCGAGCAGCGCGTCGCCGGCGACGAACCGCCCGCGCTCGTCGATCGCCATCATGCGGTCGGCGTCGCCGTCGTGGACGACCCCCAGGTCGGCCTCGGTCGCCGCGACGACCTCGCAGGCGGTCTCGCAGTTCGCCGCGGTCGGCTCGCTCGGTCGCCCGGGGAACCGCCCGTCGCGCTGGCCGTTGAGCGTCTCGACGTCGCAGCCGGCCGCGTGGAGCGCGTCGGCGGTGACGCGCCCGACGCCGTTGCCGAGGTCGACGACCACCGAGAGGTCGTCAGGCGGCGAGACCGTCTCNAGAGATGTGTATAAGAGACAGGTCTCGCGGAGCGGGCGCTCGTGGAGGCGCCGGGCGTCGCCGCCCGCGACCACGTCGCGCTCCTCGACCGCGCCGATCCCGTCGTGGCCGGCGAGCGCGAACGACTCCGCCTCGACGATGTCGGTAATCCGAGCGTTGCGCTCGTCGCCGAACGCGCGCCCGGATTCGGTCCAGAGCTTGATCCCGTTGTCGGGCGCCGGGTTGTGCGAGGCGGTGACGACGACGCCGGCGTCGGCGCCCTCGCGGGCGACGGCGCGGGCGACCGTGGGCGTCGCCTCGACGCCGACGTCGACGACGTCGGCCCCGCACTCGGTGAGGCCCGCCACGAGCGCGCGGACGAGCATCCGGCCGCTGTCTCGCGCGTCGCGGCCGACCACGACCGTCTCCGCGCCGTCCGTCGCGAGCGCCCGGCCGACATCGAGCGCGAGGTCGGCCGTGACCTCCTCGCCCACGGGACCGCGAACGCCGCTGGTTCCGAACATACCCCGGACATCGCTACCCACCGCAAAGACGGTTCGGGGTGGCAATCGGTCACCCGTTGCGACCGCCGAGGGCTCGATCAGGTATCCTCGGAATCGGGCGTGCCGTCGCTGGGTCGCTCTGCGTCGGCTTCGAAGGGGACAGCCGATTCCGGGTCGAGTACCTGGTGCCCGGTCACGTCTGCGAGTCTCTCACCGCCGTCCAGCGCGTCCCCGATCACCTCGCTGAAGCTCCGATCGCCTTTCTCACGCTTGAGCCGACGGTACACCTCATCGCTGACCTCGATCCGTTTCATGATTCCCGTGTGAGTTCCGCCGGTGATAAATCTCGGACCCCCTGCCGACGCCGAAACCGACACGATAATCCCGGTGCTCCGACCAAAACGGAATATGCAGGACAAACGCGTCCTCGTCACGGGCGGGGCCGGGTTCATCGGGTCGAACCTCGCGAACCGCCTCGCAAGCGACAACGACGTGATCGCGGTCGACGACACCTACCTCGGCACGCCCGAGAACCTCGACGACGACGTCGAGTTCGTCGAGGCCTCGGTTGTGGACGGCGACTTCCCCGTCGACGTCGACGTCGTCTTCCACCTCGCCGCGCTCTCCTCGCGGAACATGCACGAGAACGATCCCCAGCGCGGTTGCCGCGTCAACGTCGAAGGGTTCGTCAACACCGTCGAACGCGCCCAGCAGGCGGGCTGCGAGACGGTCGTGTACGCCTCGACCTCGTCGATCTACGGCAGCCGCACCGAGCCCTCGCCGGTCGACATGGACGTGGAGGCCCACACCGCCTACGAGGCCTCCAAGCTCGCCCGCGAGCGCTACGCCGAGTACTACGCCAACCACCACGACATGAACGTGGCCGGCCTCCGGTTCTTCTCGGTGTACCAGGGCTTCGGCGGCAACGAGGAGCACAAAGGCGAGTACGCGAACACGGTCGCGCAGTTCGCGGACAAGATCGCCAACGGCGAGGCGCCCGAGCTGTTCGGCGACGGCAGCCAGACGCGCGACTTCACGCACGTCTCGGACGTCGCTCGCGCCTGCGAGCTCGCGGCCGACAACGAGCTGACGGGCGTCTACAACGTCGGCACCCAAGAGGCGTACTCGTTCAACGAGATGGTCGCGATGATCAACGACGCGCTCGGGACGGACGTCGACCCCGAGTACATCGAGTGCCCGTTCGACGGCTACGTCCACGACACGATGGCCGACTACTCGACGTTCCACGAGGCGACCGGCTGGGAGCCGGAAATCAGCTTCGAGGAGGGCGTCGAGCTGGTGTGCGAGCCGTACAAGAACTGACCGGCGTTCGCGGTCGAGGGTGGGAGCCGTCGTGCGCGCGCCGTGGCACAGTGGTGGCTTCTCGTGAGCGCCACCGACGAACCGGCGAGCTATTTTCAATCGCGGTGCCGATACGACACGCATGACCCCCGATCCCGAAGCGATCGCGGAGACGCTCGCCGCCGCGGACGCAGACGAGACGAACGGCGTCATCGACGATCTCAGCGATCTCGACGTGACCGCGCGGTTCAGGCTCTACGACGACCTGTTCGACGCGTGCCGCCCGGTCTTCGAGGACGCGGCGGACGGGTACGTCCGCCAGTCGGTCGTCCGAACGCTCCGAGAGGCGTATCTCGGCGTCGAGCGCCACCCCGAGGGCCACGACGCGCTGGACGTCGAGGACGCGTCTCGGGCCGCGATCGCCGACCAGCGCGAACGGTACGTCTCGTTCCTGCTCGACGCGCTCGACGACCCGGATGGACGGGTCCGCATCTCGGCCGCCGACGCGTTCGACCTGCTCGCCGTCGGTCTCGGAATGGCCGATCTCAGCGACGACCGGGACCGGATCGCGGAGCGGCTGGAAACGCTCGTGGCGAGCCAACCGGAAAAACGACAGAAACACACGGAGCAGGCCCGCGAATCGCTCGAACGGCTCGGCGTGTCCGGGCTCCTCTCAGGAGCCCTGCCGGACGACCGCTCGTAGCGTCGTTCTCACCGACCGGAGCGGGGTGCGTTCGAAGGAGGTCAGGACGCGTCGACCGCGCTGCCGGCGGCGACGAGGAAGCCGATGATCGCGGTGACCAGCCCCACCATCCCGATGGCGACGGCGCCGATCTGGAAGGCGTCACCGGACAGCCGCTGCGCGGTGAGGAACAGGAAGACGGTCGTGACGAAGCCGACGAGCGCTAAGATTCGCCCGAAGCGGCCGGTGTCGAATCCGGGTTCGTTAGACACGATTGAGGATCTCCTTGAGGACGCCCTGGTACTCGTCGTCGGTGGCGGCGTTCCCGAGCGAGTGGATCGACTGACAGATCCACAGCCCGGCCGTGAAGTTGATGAACGCCGCCATCGAGACGGTGCCGACCTGCCCCTCCACGAACAGTCCCGTGACGACCGCTCCCACGAACCCCACCGCCATGAGCGCGTGCGTGACGAGCGATCGAGTCCCGAAGTCCGCGAGCTGTAGTGACAACCGAGTGCCGACTGGCATACCAGTCGTTGCGGCTGTGTATGTAAAGAGGTAGCGCGTCCCGCGGGGTCGGCGCCGCCCGCCTCTTCCCCGTTCTCGCTCGGTTACCCGCTCGACGGGTCCGCGATCCAACCAGTTTACCGCCGGCGGACCGTATCGCTCTTCGAATGACTGACGCCGATCCGACGCACGACGTCGTGGTGTGGGGCGCGACCGGGGTCGCGGGACGGTTCACCGCCGAGTACCTCACGGAGCGCTACGACCCAGCGGAGCTCTCGCTGGCCGTCGGCGGGCGGAACCGGGGGAAGCTCGACGACCTCGTCGCCGACCTCACCCGTCGCAGCGACGCGTGGAACGACGTGCCCGTCGTCGTGGGCGACGCGACCGACACCGAGAGCCTGCGGGACATCGCTCGGAACACGCGAGTGATGTGTACGACGGTCGGCCCGTACACCCGCCTCGGGACGCCGCTGGTCGAGGCCTGCGTCGAGGCCGGTACCGACTACTGCGATCTCACCGGCGAGGTGAACTGGGTGCGCGAGACGGTCGACCGGTTCCACGAGGCCGCGGTCGAGTCCGGCGCCCGGATCGTCCACAGCTGCGGGTTCGACTCCGTCCCCGCCGACCTGGGCACGCTGCTCGTCCAGTCGTTCGCGAGGGAGAGCTACGGCGCGCCCTGTGAGACGGTCCGGATCTACCTCGACGGCGGCAGCGGAAGCGTCAGCGGCGGCACGCTGGCGAGCTTCGGCGAGCTGTTCGAGGCGGCCGCGACCGACCCGCTCGCCCGGGAGACGCTCCGGAACCCCTACTCGCTGGCGCCGCGCGACGAGCGGAGCGGCGTCGACCCCGGCGAACAGCGCCGGCCGCGGCGGGACGCGCTGCGGGGCGAGTGGACGGCCCCCTCGCCGATGGCGCCGGTGAACGAGCGCGTGGTGCGCCGGAGCAACGCGCTCCTCGGCTACCCGTGGGGGCGCGAGTTCCGGTGTACCGAGGTCGTCCCGACCGGCACCGGGCTGCGGGGCGCTGCGACGGCGAGCCTCGTCGCCGGCGGTCTCGGGGCGTTCACGGCCGCCATGTCCGTCGGTCCGCTGCGCTCGGCGCTCCGACGGCACGTCTTCCCCGACCCCGGTGAGGGGCCGACGCGGGAGGAAGCGGAAGCCGGGAGCTTCCTTATCCGACTTCTCGGGCGCGGCACGGGCGCTGACGGTCCCTTCACCGTCGAGGCCGAGTTCGGCACCGACCGCGACCCGGGCTACGGCGCGACCGCGCGGATGCTCGGCGAGTCGGCCGCGTGCCTGGCGCGCGGCGACGTCGACTCCCCCTTCGACGGCGGCGTGTTGACCCCGGCGTCGGGGATCGGGCTCCCGCTCGCGGAGCGGCTCCGCGAGGTCGGGTTCACCGCGTCTGTCGGGGAGGCGTCTGACGACCGCTGATCCGCTGATCCGAGCGTCGGCTCGGAACCCCCGTCTGCCCCACACCGCTGGGGACACAGAGCCGATGGGCCCGGGCCACCCCTCGGCCAGTAAGCCGGTCAGGCCGGCTGCGAGTCCAGCTTCTTGTAGTCGATGTAGTCGGCGCCGCGGAGCTCCTCGAGCAGGTTGATCGCCGCGCGGGCGCCCTCGCCGACGGAGGTCGCGATCTGCTGGTGGCCGCCGGTGACGTCGCCCGCCGCGTACACCCGGTCGACCGCTGTCGACTGGTCGGGGTCGGTGACGATGTCGTCGCCGTCGACGGGGACGCCGAGCATCTCCGCGAGGTCGGTGCCACCGGCGGTACCCAACGCGACGAAGAGTCCGTCGACCGGAATCTCGTCTCCCGCCTTCGTCACGACGGCCTCGAGGACCTCTTCGCCCGTGAGCCGGTCGAGGTCGTCGGTGATGACAGGTATCCCGGCGTCGTCGACCCGCTTTTTGAGCTCCTCGCCGGCCTCGAACGACGACCCGTTGGTGAGGATTCGGACGTCGTCGGTGTAATCGAGCAGCATCAGCGCCTCCGTCGCGGCGTAGTTGTCGTTGCCGACGACCGCGACGGGGCTGTCGCGGTAGAAGTACGCGTCGCACTCGACGCAGTAGGAGACGCCGTGGCCCTCGTACGCCTCGACGTCCGCGATGGCCGGCCGCTCGTAGTCCGCGCCCGTCGCGATGACGACGCCGTCGACGACGTACTCGTCGACCGTCGTCTCGACGCGGTACCGCTCGCCCTCCGGCTCGATCCGCACGACCTCCTCCTCGACGATCTCGGCCCCGTACTTCCGGGCGTGTTCCCGCCCCAGATCGACGAGCTCCGGACCGGTGACGCCCTCCGGGAACCCGTAGACGTTCTCCATGGTGTCCACGTCCCGGGTCGTCCCGCCCCCGTCGTCAAACACGAGCGTTCGCTTGTCCGCGCGGGCCGTGTAGATGGCCGCGTTCAGTCCCGTCGGTCCGCCGCCGATGATCGCGACACCAGACATCTGTATTGTAACAAACGCACTATACTACCTTATGCGTTGCGCCCGCTGGGCGTGCAAGAGTCGACCCGCATCGGTCCGCCGTCGATGATTCCGGCCCCGAAGCGCTCTCGACGACCGGTTCTGTACTCCTCGACGCCCCCTTCCACTCGCCGACGATCGACGCGACCGGCACCAGCGCGGCCTCGTTGTGTAGGTTCCACACATTCCCGGCTGGGCGATGAAGGCGGGCCGTCGGGTCGCGGTCGGCTACTCTTCGTCGAGCGACAGCGCGTCCGTCGGACACTCCTCGACGCAGGCGGCGCACTGGAGGCAGTCGGCGTGATCGACGACGCCGTCGACCTCGCGGGTCGACCCCTCGAGACCGCCCGGCGAGAACACGTCGCCGTGGTCCGTGACCTCGCCCTCGGCGTACTGCCCCGGACGGATCTCCTGTCGGCAGACCGTCCCGCAGCGACCGCAGCTCACGCAGGCGTCCGCGTCGACCTCGACGCGCGGCGCCGGGTCGCGACCGAGCGCCTCCGCGACGCGGTGGACGGCGTGCGAGAGCGTCCCGGCCGGGCAGATCTGACACCAGGCCCGCTGGTGATAGGCGACCCCGAGGCCGACCGCGACGAGCGTGCTGACGCCGAGCATCGTCAGGAAGGGCACGCCGAGCGACCCGCCCTGCCGCCACGCGGCGTGGAGTCCTGTCCCCAAGAGTCCGAACGCCGTCAGGGCCACGGCCGCGCGGGTCAGCGGATGCTTGAACCAGTCCGGTGTCCGCCTGCCACGGCTGAACAGGCGGACGTAGCCGTCGAGCAGCCCGCCACGCGGACAGAGGTGATTACAGTAGAACCGGCCGCGGACGGCGCCGACGCCGACCGCCGCGGCGGCGCAGCCGACGACACCGACCCCCGCGACGAGCGGGTACCAAAACGCGGCCGCGAGCAACCCGACGAAGGCGACGCCGAGGTAGCGCTGCCAGCGTCGCCGTCGTTCGATCGAGTCATCGTCAACCGGCCGCCGGCGGATCGTGTCGAGCCCCCGCTTGTCGAACCACGGCTCCCCGTCGCGTACCCGTCTGACCCTCTCGACGAGTCGCTTCGTTCGCTCACCGGCCGTCACCGACCGCACCCCGTCCACGAGTTCGCTCGCTCGGTCTCGCAGGCTCATCTTCGACGCGGACGATCTTATCCGGCGCGTCAGACTTAGTAGTTTGGAAAGAACACAATTCTACACAAGGCTGCTGTGCCGTGCCGCTCATCCGTCGCGACTCCGGCCCGTCGCGAGGTTCGGCGGTCACCTCGTCCGAGGAGGGATCGGGCCCGCCCGGCGAACGGGCTGGTGGTTCTCGACGAGTCGCCGGGAGTTGCCGAAGACCCGCTTGCTCGTCCGCGCCGCCTCGACGGACTCGTCCGTGATCCCGTCCAGCACGGAGCGGATCCGATCGTCCGGAAGGTCCTTCCCCTCCGTCACCCAGACCGCCGTCTCGCGGTCGTACTCCGGGTGGAACTGTACTCCGTAGGTGCTCCCGAGGCGGAAGGCTTGGACGCCGTGGCCGTTGCGTGCGAGCGTCGCCGCGCCCGGGGGAAGTTCGGCGACGCGGTCGGAGTGCGTCTCGAAGCTGACGAACCGCTCCGGGAGCCCCTCGAACAGCGGGTCGTCGCCGAGGCGCACGATCCGCTCGTACCCGAGTTCGTACTCCGCCATGTCGACGACGCGCCCGCCCAGCGCCTGCGCGAGGAACTGGTGTCCCCAGCAGATGCCCAGCGTCGGGACGTCCGCCCGGTGGACCCGACGGATCCACTCCGTCAGCTCGTGGATCCAGTCGCGGTCGTCGTACGCCGAGGTCTGCGACCCGCTGATGACGACGCCGTCGAACCGCCATTCGGACGCCGACACCGACGGCGGGAACTCGCCCTCGCTCGCCTTGTAGACGACGACCTCCCCGTCGAGCTCCCGACGGAGGTTCGACTCCGCGGGCGTCTCCCCCACCGACGCGTCGATCACTGCGAACGTTACGCTCATGTGTCTACCGAGGCGCACTACGGCCAAATAAGTTTGTGTGTAATGTACTATACACACACTATCGATGTCGATCAGACGAGAGCCGGCTGCGCCCGTTCGGTGTGGACCGCGGCGGCGAGGCGCCCGCCCGCTCAGACGATCTCCGCGATCGCTTCGCGGAGGGACAGTCCCTCACCGACGACGTCGCGCCGGTAATGCATGTAGACCGCGCCGAGCGGGGGCTGGATGACGTACGCCAGCGCGATCGGTAACACCGCCCCGGAGGGCACCGCGTCCCCGGCGACGACGATCGCCAGCGCGATCGACAGGTTTCGCATGCTGGTCGCGTACACGAGCGCGACGCCGCGTCGCGGGTCGAGCAGCGTCCGTCCGGCGGCCGCGGCGACGCCGAGGACCGCCGCGTAAAACACCACCAGCGGGACGACCGTCACCGCCGACGCGACGGGGTCCGCGAGGATCTGCCCGGACCGCATCGTCATCGCGACGAACACGATCAGCATCACGCCGAGCGACGACAGTCCGCCGAACAGCGGCTTCAGGCGCTTGAAACCAGCTGTGGAATACCGGCGGAGCAACAGCCATCGAGTGGCCGTCCCGGCGGCCATCGGGACGACCACCACCTGCGCGAGCTGTCGGTACAGCGCCGAGGGGTCGAACCCGATGTCGGCCGGCACGAGCACGGAGAGGTACGCCGGGAGGATCACGATCGCCGCCAACAGGTTGACCGCCATCGCGACCAGCGCCGCCTCGAGGTCGCCGTCGGCGAGCCCGGTCCACGCGGCGGTCATCCCGGAGGTCGGGATGAGCGCGATGAAGTACAGACCGACGGCGTACTCGACGGATCCGCCGAAGAAGCCCCGCGAGAGGGCGACCGCGAACAGCGGCGCTGCGCCGAAGTTGATCAGCAGGCTCAACCCCACTGGACCGGCGTGGTCGCGGACGTTGATCACTTCCCGAAGGTCGATGTTGATCATCATCGGGTAGATCATCAGGAACAGGATCGGGACGACTGCGGCTCGCAGGAGCGCCTTCGTCCCCGAGCCCGCGACCTGGCCGAAGGCCAGCCCGGCGACCAGCGAGGCGACGACGACGTAGATGAGGTTCTCCTTGATTCCGGTGAGGAACGGCCGTATCATCTGAGGGACGTGTGCGGTTCGCGACGCGGGCGGTTGCCGTGGCGATACGCGCTCTTCATTCGGGCGGGCGTACGGTCAGTCATCTCTCGGGCATCCGGTCAGCCGGCCCTCGACGCCTCCGACCGGCTTCGGGACTCGATACACAGTAACGTGCGACACGACCAAAAATGTGTGGTTGGAACAATTCCACTGTCGCTCGTTCGGGCCGCCGTCCGTCGTGATTGTATCCGCATAAACGCGCACTGTGGGGCTGAATCAGCTGGCAGTCGCGAATGTGGAGAGTCGAATTTCGAGAACGCACCCCGACGCGAAGATGTTCGATATGTCCAATAATATGCCGCCGATCTGCCAGTTAAAACCGAACGAAGAGGTAGTTCTGCCCCGCGGGAGTCTCGACAGCGTGGGACTCAGATCGAAGAGAAGATCGTGGGTCGGCGGACCGCGCGTCGCTCGCGCGGTTACATGTAGCCGAGGTCGCGCAGGCGCTCCATCAGGTCCTCCTTGTCCTGGGCGCGGCCGGCGCGCTCGGTCGTGTCCTCGAGGTTCTGGAGCCACGCGGGCTCCTCGGTCGTCTTCTCCGTACTGACTTCGCTGCCGAGCGAGCGGAACCCGGCGAAGTACTTCGGCGAGATCGGCACGTCCTCCCGGGTGACCCCCTCGGGCAGGTCGTCGTCGGCCTGCGGGATGTACCCCTCGTCGGGGAACGCCTCGACGGTGTCCGGCACGACGAAGTTCCAGAAGGCGTCCCACACGTCGGCCTCCGCGAACTGGAGGATGGGCTGGATGCGGTCGTGCGGCGGGAACAGATCGGGGTCGTGGCGCGGCGAGAAGAACGTCTCGTCCGCGCGGGCCTCCTGCTCGTCCCAGCGGACGCCGGAGATGACGCCGTCGATGTCGTGCGCTTCGAGCGCGTCGTTGAGCGCGACCGTCTTCAGCAGGTGGTTCCCGACGTAGGTGTCCAAGAGGAACGGGAACGAGTCCTCCTCGAACTCCAGGATCTCCCGGATGTGGTGCTGGTTGTGCTCCGAGAGCGCGTCGACGGGGATGTCGTCGCCCGGTTCGAGGCCGTGTTCCTCGACGTAGTCGCCGACGTCCTCGTTGCGGGCGTACACGAGGTCGATATCCCACTCGTCGGCCCAGTGCTCGACGAAGTCGGTGATGTCGTCGAAGTGCTGGAAGTGGTCGATGAAGACGGCGGTCGGCTTCTCGTAGCCGTACTCCTCGGCGACCTGATTGATGAAGTACAGCGTCAGCGTGGAGTCCTTCCCGCCCGTCCACATCACCGCGGGGTTGTCGTACTGTTCGAGCCCGCGGCGAGTGACCTCGACCGCCTTCTCGATTTTGTGCTGGATCGACGGGTAGTCGTCGGGGGTCTCCCCCTCGCCGTCGGCGTAATCGACGTCGACGCTCGCCGGGAAGTCGTCGCTCATACGGCGTAGCTGTCGCCGCCGAGACGAATAGGCTTTCTGAATCGCGGCCGCCCGGAGGGGGTGCCGACCGGAGACCGCTCTCCGCCGCCGTTTCGCGGAACACAAGGGATATGCCGGCCGCCCCGGAATCACCGGACATGGGTCTGTTCGACCGGCTCCGCGGCGACGACGACGAGCGCGTCGTCTTCCTCGGGATCGACGGCGTACCGCTCGACCTCGTCGAGGACCACCCCGAGGTCTTCGAGAACCTGACCGAGATCGCCGAGACCGGCTCCGGGGGCCGCCTCGAGAGCATCGTGCCGCCGGAGTCGAGCGCGTGCTGGCCGAGCCTCACGACCGGCGTGAACCCCGGTGCCACGGGCGTGTACGGCTTTCAGGACCGCGAGCGCGACTCCTACGAGACGTACGTCCCGCTCGGGCGCCACGTGGAGGCGACCCGCCTGTGGGACCGCGTCACCGACGCCGGCCGCGACGCGACCGTGCTTAACGTCCCCGTCACGTTCCCGCCGTCGACGCGGATCCAGCGGATGGTCTCCGGCTTCCTCTCGCCCGACCTGGAGTCGGCGTCGAGCGACGAGTCGGTCCGCGAGACGCTCGACGGCTTCGACTACAAGATCGACGTCAACGCCAAGCTCGGCCACGACGACGACAAGACGGAATTCATCGAGAACGCGCACGCGACGCTCGACGCCCGGTACGAGGCGTTCGACCACTACCTCGCGGAGGACGACTGGGACCTCTTCTTCGGCGTCTTCATGAGCACCGACCGAGTGAACCACTTCCTCTTCGGCGACTACGCGACCGACGGCGAGTACGCCGACGAGTTCCTCGAGTTCTACCGACGGCTCGACGGGTACATCGGCGAGATCCGCGACTCGCTCGACGACGACACCACGCTGATCGTCGCCTCCGACCACGGGTTCACCGAGCTGAACTGGGAGGTGAACTTCAACCAGTTCCTCGCCGACGAGGGGTGGCTCTCCTACGCGGACGACGACCACGACTCGCTGACCGACATCGACGGCGACACGCGCGCGTACTCGCTCATCCCCGGCCGCTTCTACCTCAACCTCGAGGGCCGCGAACCGGAGGGCGTCGTCCCCGAATCCGAGTACGAGGCGACGCGCGAGGAGCTCATCGACGACCTCGAATCGCTCACCGGTCCCGACGGCCGGCGGGTGTGCAAGCGGATCGTGAAAGGCGAGACCGTCTTCGACGGCGACCACGACGACATCGCCCCCGACCTCGTCGTCATCCCCGCGGACGGGTTCGACCTCAAGTCCGGGTTCGGCGGGAAAGAGGCCGTCTTCACCGAGGGACCCCGCAACGGGATGCACAAGTTCGAGAACTCGCTTTTGTACTCGACCGATCCCGACCTCGACCTCACGGACGCGAATCTCTTCGACGTGACGCCGACGGTCCTCGACCTGCTGGACGTCGACGTCGACGCCGAGTTCGACGGCGAGAGCCTGCTGGGCTGAGGGCGCCGAGGTCGGCCCGCTCGGCCGATCTCGTCGCTACCCGAGCGGCGACCACCGCTCGCCCGGCGTCGCGCGGAACCCGTACGCCGTGTCGCCGTCGAGGGCGACCAGCCGCCCGCCGAACGCGAACACCTCCTCCGGCTCGACCCCGTCCGGGAACGGCGCCTCCCACTCCACCGATCCGTCGGCGCCGACTGCGACCATCCGCGCGTCCGTCTCGCCGTTGAAGCCGCCCCCGTTCTCCGTGAGGTACGCGCCGGTCGCGTCGGCGGCGAGGTGGCCCGGGGGGAGGTTCGACCGCTCGAACGCGACCTCGCCCGCGGCGACGTCGACCGCGGTCAGCGTCTGCCCCCGCGAGTAGTAGAGCCCCCCTGTCCGGACGGGACCGCGGTCGGGCGGGCGCTCGGAGCGCGCGCGTCGAGCGCGAACCGACGGTCGAGGGTCCGGTCGTACCCGGTGAACGACGCGTCCGGAGCCCCGACCGCGACGGTCCCGTCGACGGCGACCAGCCACTCGTGGGTGCCGGCGACCGCGCGCTCGGCGATCCGACCGCCGCCTCGATCGTATCCGACGATCGCCGCCCGGTCGCCACCGACAGCCGCGTCTTCGGGAGCGAGCGCCCACACGGTCTCGCCGTCGACCGCGACGCGCGACATCGGGTCGGCGACCGCCCCGACGCTCTCGCCGGTCCACAGGTCCGGGACCGCGAACGACGGATCGCCCGTCTCTGCGTCGACGACCGCGATCCCGCTCGGCCCGACCGCGAGCGCGAGCGCGTCGCCCGCACGGACGCCTCGCAGGGTCGGGCCGGCCCCGTGCCCCCCGTCGGCCGTTTCGCCGTCTTCGGACCCGTCCGTCCCGTCGTCCCCGGAGCCGGCCGCGAGGAGCGACCCGGCGTCGACCCGCCAACGGACCGGGTCGTCGGTCGATCCCCCCGTCGTCTCGCCGCCTCCGGACGGGTCGGTCGCCGCCAGGGCTCCCCCGTCTGAGAGGTCGACCGCCGTCAGTCGACCCCGTTCGACCGGGAGGAACGCGGCGTCGTCCGCGACCGCGGGTTCGCCGACGACCTGTCGCTCCGTCTCGCCGACGCTCCGGACGGTTCCGTCCGAGGTGAGGACGGAGACCGCCGCGTTCGAGACGTCGCGCCAGACCTCCGTCTCGAAGTCGTAGCTGCGCCCGGACCGGTTCTCGACGGTGACCAGTCGGTCGGCCGTCGCGCGGTGCCAGACGTCGCCGCCGAACGCCAGCCCGCCGGCCCGGAGCGTGGCCTCCCACGCGAGGTCGCCCCCGCCGGGGACGTAGCCGCAGCCGGCGGTCACCGCCGCGAGCGCGGTCGCCGCGCCCGCGAGGAACCGGCGTCGAGCGGCGGCCGGCCGTCCGCGCCGTCCGTCGTCACCCGTCACGCCTCCTCACCCGCCAGCCGGCGGAGCCGGGCGATCCGCTCTCCGGTCGGGGGATGCGTCTCCGGGAACACGTCCGTGCTGACGAGCTCCTCGTCGCCGAACGCGCGGGCTTCGAGGGGAGCGAGGTACAGCGCCTCGGCGCCGCCGTCGAGCTCGCGGAGGTCCCGGTCGGGCACCTCGGGCATCGCCTCGTCGACGGTCCGGAGCGCGCTCGCCAGCGCGGCGGGCGAGCCGGTGATCTCCGCCGCGCCGCGGTCGGCGGCGTACTCGCGGTACCGCGAGAGGACGCGGTGGATCAGCACGCTCCCGAACCAGAACATCGCGGAGACGGTGAGCGTGAGGAGCGCGCTGACGGTGATCACCACGAGGCCGACGGCGAGCGCCCGGCCGTCGCGGTCGCCCCCGCCTCCCCCGCCGAACCGGAGGAGGTTGTACAGGCCGTAGAGGACGTAGAACGCGGCGATCGCGACGTAGTAGGTGACCGTCGGGAGCACCCACGCCACCGTCATCAGGCTCGCGTCGCGGTTCGCGAGGTGCGACAGCTCGTGGGCGAGGACGGCGTCCAGTTCGGCGTCGTCGAGCCGGTCGAGGAGCCCGGTCGTGACGACGACGGTCCCGTCGTTCGGCGTCCCGACCGCGAACGCGTTCGGCAGGTCGGTGTGCTTGACCGCCACGTCCGGCGCGGGCAGGTCGGCCTGCGCGGCCAGCCGCGTCACCGCGGCGTGGAGCTCTGGGTACTCGTCGGGTGAGACGCGCCGCGCGCCGACCGACCGCAGCACGGTCCGGGGGCCGTACCGGTACTGAGCGGCCAGCCCGCCGAGGACGACGACCGCGAGGAGGACGGGGTCGACGTACACCTCGCCGGTGTACGGCCGCTCGTTCGCCCACTCCAACAGGGGCAGGCCGACCGCGTTGATCAGGAAGACGAACGCGTACACGAACGCGAACGGGAGCGCGATCACCAGCGCGGTCGCGACGATCATCCGGACGCGGAGCCCCCGGTCGGAGCCGTGCGCGCCGGGGCCGTCCGCCGAGGCCGGTCGCTCCGCGCCGCCGACGAAGGGAATGGAGGGCGACATCGATCGACCGGTTCGACGCCGAGAATTAAATGCTCTCGGTCGGCCGCGAGCACCGCAGACAGAGGATCCCGGTCCCGGCCCAGTTCACGTGGTTCGACCCGCAGTGCGGACACTGGTGGCCGTCGTTGTTGTACTCCGTCGTCCCCCGCGGCGCGGCGAAGTGGGCGTCGTCGACCGCGCGCTCGACCAGCCCGGGAAACCGCCGCTTCTTGAATCGGGCGCGGTGGGCGAGGAACTCGCCGGGCCGGCTCGGGTCGCTCCCGTGGAGGTCCTCCCACTTGATCGCGATCTCGCCGTCCGCCTGCCCCCGCGCGACCTGCTTGATCGTCGCGGCCGCGGCCCCGAAGAGGGGGGTCGTCGCGAGCGCCTGCGGGGAGTCGATCTCCTCGCCCGCGGCGGCGTACCGCTCCGCGGCGTCGTCGTACGCTCCGTCGGCGCCGCCGAGCCCGCCCGCGACTCGGAAGTCGGCCACGAACTCGCCGAGGCAGGCGGCCTGTCCCGGTGTCGAGAGGACTGACTCGAAGTCGCGGGCGGCGGCGATCCCCTCCGCCGCGCGTCGGCCCGCGCGTTCGTCGACGCCGGCGACCCGGTAAGCGACCGTCGCGGCGAGCAGCTGCTGAAGCCCCTGTCCGACCCACCCCTTCTCGTCCGGTTCGAACGGGTCGAGTTCGGGGCGCGGGTCGGCGAGCACGCGTCGCCCGCCGCGGGTGTAGCGGTCCCCGGCGCGCTCGTACTCCCGGGTCGCCAGCGCGTCGACCGCCGCGTCGTGGTGGCCGCCGTCGTCGGTGTTCACACGGTCCGTACGGCGGGCGGCGAGTTACGCTTGACGCCCCGCCGCGGGCGTCCGGTCCGAGCAGGCGCGGTAGAACGCCACGGAGTAGGTCACCCACAGCGCGCCGAGGACGCCGGTGCCCGCGATCACCCCGATCCCGACGCCGACGGCGCCGAGCGTGCCGACCTCGACGGTCGGTACCCACGCCGGGACGGTTTCGATCCCCGGCGGCGGTGCGAGCGACAGCGACGCGGCGGCGACGAGGAGGCCGAACGCCGCGCCGCCGGCGGCCAGGAGGACCGTGTAGAGGAACGCGGCTCCGAGGTTCGACCGCACGACGCGGACGCTGCGGCGGAACCCGGCGACGAGTTCGGCGCCGTCGACGACGATCGCGTGGGCGTAAAACTGGAGGAAGAAGGTGACGAGCAGGTACGCGGCGCACAGGCCGACGACGATGATCGCCAGCACCGCGAGGAGCGTGACGTCCTCGGCGGGGACGACGAGGAACCCGGCGGGCTCGCTCGCGGCGCTGCCGGCGATCCCGAGGAGGGCGCCGAAGAACGCGAGGAAGCCGAACGCGAGGCTCACCCCGAGCAGCGCGAGGTACGCGACCAGCAGCGGGAGATAGTGTTCCTTCCCCCCCGCGACGAGCGTCGCGAGGCGCGTCGTCCCGTCGAGCGCTTCGTCCGCCATCGCGAGCAGGCCGCCTTGGAAGAGGGGAGCGACGAGGATCAGGGCTCCGAACGTCAGCGCGGACACCGCCGCGGACAGCTCCGGGTTCGCCGTCGGCCCCACGATCAGGTCTGGGAGCTGTGCGAGCGCGAACAGCGCCGAGACGGCGATGAGGACGGGGTTTCTCGCGACGCTACCGACGGCCGGACGGATCGAGCGGAGGGCTGGCATGAGCGGTGCTTCTCGCGGTGGGATGTAAAAGCCTCCCGGCGTCCGCGAGGTCCCGACCATACTTACTCGCGGGCGTCGAAGCGCTCCCATGGAGGAACCGGACGGCGCTTCCCGCCCGGCGGCGGAACCGACGCCGCCGCCCGCCTCGCGGTCGGAATCCCCGTCGATCAGCGGCCGCGTCGAGTGGCTCCTCGTCGTCGCGCTGCTCGCGGTCCCGATGGCGGTCGTTCCGGGCGGCGACGACGCCCCGACGCTGGTGAGCCTGTGGGGGTTCGTGACGCTCGGCGGCGACGGGAGCGGGCTCGGCGGCTACCCCGTGTGGGCGTACTTCCTCGACCAGCCGCGGCCGTTCGCGACGCTCCCCCCGTCGATCCGGGCGTGGCCGCTCGCGCTCGGCTTCCACCTGCTCGCGGCCGGCAGCGCCACGAGCGGCGTCGCGCTCGGCCGCGAGGACCGCCGGGTCACGGGCGGCCTCCTCGTCCTCGCGGCGGCCGCGACGCTGTGGGTGGCCGCGGGGCTGGGCGTTCGGTTCGGCGTCGGCGCGACCGCCGGCTGGTTCGCCGTCCTCCCCGCGAGCGCGCTCGTGACGCTCGTCCTCGCGGTCGCGGCGTACGGACGGGACCTCCGCGGGATCGCGGTCCGGTAGCCCCTCGTGCGGCCGGTAGCCGCACACGCGGCCGGCCGGGCCGCGACCCGGCCGGGCGCATTTATGTCCCCGGCCCCGGAATCCGCGTCCATGACAACGCTGTCGGGGCTCTTGACTATCACCACCGTCGCGGGGCTCGCGACGGGACTGGGGGCGCTGCCGGTGTTCTTCCGCTCCCGCGTCACCCACCGCGTCTACGACGCGGCGCTCGGGCTCGCCGCGGGGCTGATGGTCGCCGCCAGCGTCTTCGGCCTGATCATCCCCGGACTGGAGGCGGGGACGCTCACGGCGGTGATGACCGGCGTGTTCCTCGGCGGCGTCGCGCTGCTCGGCGGGAACTACGCGATCCCGCACCTCCACGCGCAGTACCGCGAGTGGCTCCCCGAGGGCGGCGCCACCGGCGACGACGTCGAGTCGATGCCGACGAGCGACGAGGGGCTCGGGATGACCGCGGACGACCCGTCGATCGGGAGCGGCGCCGACTCGGCCGGGGACGCCGGTCACGCGGCGTCGGAGTTCATCTCGGACGCAGACGCCGCGGCGACCGCCGAAGCCGACGCCGCCCGCGAGGTAACTCTCCGGAAGGCGCTGCTCATCGGCGGCGCGATCACCCTCCACAACGCCCCGGAGGGGCTGGCGATCGGGGTCGCGTTCGCCTCCGGGCTGGAGGAGGTCGCGCTGCTGCTCGCGGTCGTCATCGGGCTCCAGAACGTGCCCGACGGGTTCGCCTTCGCCGTCCCGATGGCCGACACCGGGATGCCGAACGCTCGCGTCCTCTGGTACACGACCCTCTCGGGAGTGGTCCCGCAGGTCGTCGCGTCTCTCTTCGGCTTCCTGCTCGTCTCGGTCGCCGCGGGGCTGTTCCCGATCTCGTCCGGGTTCGCGGCGGGGGCCATGCTCGCGGTGGTCTTCCGGGAGCTGATCCCCTCATCGCACGGGCACGGCCACGCCGACGCCGCGACCGGCGCGTTCCTCGTCGGGTTCGTGCTGCTCGTCGTCGTCGACGCGGTCGTCGTGGTGTGAGCCGCGCGCCCCCGCGACACTTCTTCAACGAGGCGCGCGTTGCCTCCGGACGTACCCGCGACCGTTTCGACGGCCGACGCCGACGAGACCTGCGCGTACTGCGGCTCGCGGATCTCCGATCACGACCCGATCCGCGTGCGCGGCTGCGACGGCTGCGGCTCGCCGACGTGCTTCTGTAACTACGCGTGCCTCTCGGCGCACGCCGACGAGCAGGACCTCAGCGCGGGGAACGCCTGCGAGTGGTCGCCGGGGGAGTAGAACGGCGGGGCTGCGAGTGGTCGCCTGTTACTCGTTCTCCGGGCTGCTCGGGTGGTACTCGGTGTCGTACTGCCCCGGGTTCCCGTCGACGCGGTCGGGGTTGATCCGGCCGGCGAGCAGCATGAAGTCGAGGACGGTACAGTACAGCATCGCCTCGACGACGGGGACCGCCCGCGGCGGGAGGACGGGGTCGTGGCGGCCGACGACCTGGATCTCCTTCTCCTCGCCAGTCTCCCAGTCGGCGGAGCGCTGCTTCTTGGGGATGGAGGTCGGCGCGTGCCACGTCGCCTCGCCGTAGATCGGTTCGCCCGTGGTGATTCCGCCCTGAAGGCCGCCGTGGTCGTTCCCCTCGGGGACGGGGTCGCCCTCCTCGCTCTCGACGTGGTCGAACGACTCGCCGTCGTCGAACGTCCAGTCCTCGTTGCGCTCGCTGCCAGTCACGTCGACGGCGTCTTTCCCCAGCCCGAACTCGACGCCCGTCGTCGCCGGGATGGACAACATCGCCTGTCCGAGCCGGCTCGGGAACCCGTCGAAGCGCGGCGCGCCGAGCCCGCGCGGGACGCCGCGACACTCGAAGTAGATGGAGCCGCCGATGGAGTCGCCCTTCTCCTGGTACTCCTCGATCAGCTCCTGCATCTCGGCGGCCGCGTCCGGGTCGGCGCAGCGCACGTCGTTCTCCTCGCTGTTCGCGAGGAGCTGCTCGAAGCTCACCGGGTCGGCCTCGACGTCGCCGATCCGGTTGACGTGCGCTTTGATCTCCACGTCGTGGTCGGAGGCGTCGAGGACCTGTTCGGCGACCGCGCCGGCCGCGACCCAGTTCACCGTCTCGCGCGCGGAGGAGCGCCCGCCGCCGCCCCAGTTGCGCGTGCCGAACTTCGCCGAGTAGGTGTAGTCGCCGTGCGAGGGGCGCGGCGCCGTGACGTACGGCTCGTACTTGCCCGAGCGCGCGTCCTTGTTCTGGATCACCATGCCGATCGGCGTGCCGGTGGTGTAGCCGTCCTGGACGCCGGAGTTGACGACGACCTCGTCGGGCTCGCCCCGCGAGGTGGTGATCATCGACTGGCCCGGCTTACGCCGGTCGAGCTGCGCCTGAATGGCCTCCTCGTCGAGCTCGACGCCCGCGGGCACGCCGGAGACGGTGACGCCCATCGCGTCGCCGTGGCTCTCGCCGTAGGTCGTCAGCTGGAAGAGTCGGCCGAACCGGTTCCCGTTCATACCCTCACGTGTGGCCGGGGGCATATAGGGGTTGCAATCCGCGCAACGGAGCGGTCGGGGTTCCTCGGGAGCGGTCGAGGTTCGTCGGGAGCGGTCGCGGTCGGTTGAGGGCGGATGGCGGCGGTCGGGTGGCGTCGGACGACGTAACGCGGCGCCCCGCCGCGCGACCGATGGGGGTATGTAACGGGAACGCGTTGGTGAGGGCGTGCGCGAACGTCTCACTTCGGACCTCGGCGTGTACGCCATCTCGGGGCTGTTCTCGCTCGTCGTCTTCGCGTTCGCCCTCTGGCTCCTCTCGCGGACGCTCCCCGGCGGGCTCGCGAGCCGACAGCTCGGGGGACTGATCGTCGGCTACCTGCTGTTCGTCGGCGTGTACACGACCGCGTGGTTCATTTACACCGGGATCGACAGCCGCGAAGAGGTGTGAACGATCCGTCCTCCCGCAGAGAGCGACGCTGACGGCCGGCGATGGCACAACGGGAGCGGCCGACACGCGGAGACTACAACGAGGCTTTGATTCATCGACCGTTTTTATACGCAGTGCCGGTATGCTCGGGTATGGTACGGCCCTCCCGTCGCCGCTTCCTCGGAGGAAGCGCCCTGACGCTCGCAGCGCTAACAGGTGTTCTCGCCCCCGAAACGGACCCGCGTATCGCTGATCGGCCGCGAGATCTTGCCGTCGATATCTCGGGCTCGTTCGCCGACGCATTCCTCCCCGTTCCGGTGGGAGAGGCCCTTTCAACGACGTACGCGATGGTCCTCGCGGAGCGCGTCGACGCCGACACGGAAGAGGACCTGAGCTATCGCGCTCGGTCTGTGGCCGAGCGGCTCGACATCGAGGTCGACGAGTTGGCTGCGACCGTCGCAATCACCCCGTCCGAACGTGGGACCCAACTGGTGACGGCAGCTGGCGGGTTCGATCGCCTCGACCGCGGCGAGACGATCGCGGTCGGCGAGGGGGACGCCGCGTCGAACGACGACCTCCCCGACGACGTCGAGACGACGGACGATCTCCCTGCGGGCTGGCGACTCTCCGAGACAGATGAGGCCGCGTTGATCACCGGTGAGGGCGTGGCGGCCGCCGCGACCGGCGGTGGGTATTCGCCGCGTCCTCGCGGTCGCTCCGGCTCGTCGGGAGCCGACAGCAGTGAGCGCCGAATCGAGGCCGCTCGCGCTGCCGGCCGCGCAGCCGTCGACGAGGTCGACCGCTTCGCGGAATCCTCCCTGGGGACGGCTGCCCTCCCCCGGCTCGGTGGATTCGAAACAGTGCTTCTGGCTCCCGACGCGGCCGGCGGTCCGTTTCCGCTGTCGGTTCCCGACGACGTGGACGCGTTCGCCGCCGGCTTCGAGACCGACCCAAACGATCTCAGGGACATCGACGGAACGGCGGAGAACGCATACGTAATCCGTCCGGCTGCGGATAACGACGAGCTCGCCGACGAGACCGTCAGGCGACTCGTCCGGACC
Source organism: Halorubrum distributum JCM 13561 (assembly GCF_000337395.1). Classification (NCBI taxonomy): domain Archaea; kingdom Methanobacteriati; phylum Methanobacteriota; class Halobacteria; order Halobacteriales; family Haloferacaceae; genus Halorubrum; species Halorubrum distributum. Next base: position 38,900 of record NZ_AOJF01000023.1, on the reverse strand, counting down.
ATCGATCCCGCCGACCCCGTCGAGATGGACATCACGCGTACCGAGGGCGTCGTGCTCGTCGACGCCGTCGTCGAGGCTCCGCCAGAGATCGATCGTGAGGCGTCGCCGGACGCCCACGTCCGCTCGCAGTTTGACCGCGCCGCCGGCACCGTGACGTTCGAGCACGTCGAAGGCGAGGCGGTGCCGGCCGACGAGCTGGAGGTGTGGCACGACGGCGAGGAGGTCAGCGACGCGGTCCTCGACGGCGAGGAATTCGCGGCGGGTGACGAGATCACCGTCGAGACCGGACTGATCGCGACCGTCATGCTGCGGTGGTTCGACCCGGACGAGAACGTCTACGACACGTACGCTCGCGAACAGGTCGACCGCGAGGCGTTTTCCGTCGAGTACGACATGAGCGCCGAGACGTTGGAACTCACCTACGAGGCCGAGCGCACTGCCGACGCGAGCAGCCTTCGGCTGATCCACCGCGGCGAGGATGGCGTCCGAACAGTCGGCGAGGAGTTCACCGACGGAACGCTCGAACCCGACGACACGGCCAGGGTCACGGACGTGTCGATCGGCGACAGCGTACAGCTGGAGTTCGACGTTGCGCAACCGATGGGCGGCGCCTCGCTCGTCTATTACCGCGCCCGCCCCCCGCGCGTTTGGATCCACTCGCACGCCGAGGAGGGGACCACGGTCAGGTACGACGGCGAGGAGTCTCGACCCGCTGACGCGTTCGTGACCCTCGTCGACGGCGAGCCAACCGACAAACAGTTCGCCGACGAGTACGACACGCTCTCAGGCGACGAGGACCTGGTTCTCGGTGAACTTCCGCTGGGGAGTACGGTCGCGGTCGAGTGGCGCGAGCCGGACGAGCCGGTCGTCATCGCCGAACACGAGGTCGTTCCGAACACGCGCGCGTCGATCGAGTACGATCCAGACGCCGGCGAGATTACGGTCCAGCACCGAGGCGGCCGGACCCTTCCCGCGTCTGAGTTGGAGCTCCAGGTCGGTCGCACCCCGGCCGACGTCCAGCCGGCGGACAAGCTCGACGAGTTCGGTCCGGACGACTCGTTCACTGTCCAAGTACCGCCGCTCTCTCGGGTCCGACTCGTGTGGACCGGCGGCGACCGCGAACACCACATCGGCGGTACGACCACGGCACGCGACGCGGTCGCGGCGACCTACGATGCCGACGCCGAGGCGATGACGATCGAGTACGTCGGCGAACAGCCCGCCGATCCCGAGCGACTGCGCGTGTCGGTGAACGGCGTCGGTGAGTTCCGAGGCCGAGAAGCGGATCAGGAGTCGGCGTTCGCTGCCGAGCACGACGAACTAACCACGGGGGACACGGTCACGGTCGACGACGTGGGGCTCGACGACACCGTGGTCGTCAGCGTTCACACCGAGTTCGAGAACGGGTCGGCGACCAGCTCCGTCGGTCACTTCTCGGCGGCACCCCGCCGCGGATTCGCCGTTGATGACGGTGGCCCGGGTAGCGACGGATCGGGGACGACGCTCCGCTACGTCGGCGAGGTCCGCCGCGACGCCGACGCTTTCCGGGTGCTGATCGACGGTGAGCCCGCCGCCGACCAGCCCACTGACGAGACGGACCGACTGACCGGTGGGGAGACGCTGTCGCTCGGTGAGCTGTCCAGCGGCACAACGATCACCGTCGAGTGGACCGCCGGCGACGAGACCCGAACCGTGACCGAACACGTGATTCCCCCGGAGGCGACGTTCGAGGTCGCGTACGAATCGGCTGACGACGGCGAGGGAGGCGTCGTGACGTTTACCCACGCCGGCGGTGACGCACTCGACGCTGACCGCCTCGACGTGGTCGTCGAGCCCGCGACCGACGGACTGCGCCCCTGGGACGCCGACGCTGACGAGGTGACCGCCGGTGACGAGACGAGCGTCACGGTCGACTCGGAGCCGGGGATGGCCGTCGTCGTCTTCAACGAGAGCGAAGTTCTCCACCGCGAACCGCTTCACCAGAACAGGTAGGGCGGTGTTGTAACTCGGCGCGACTCCGAAGGAGGAGTAAGAACCGGTCCGCAGACTCTCGGGGTACTCGCCCCACGCCTCGTACGTTTCGACCCGCTCGCCTTTCGACACCCTCTCGTCGGTCCCCGGGTCGAAGAACTTGAGTTCGCCTTCCTCCGGCATCGACGTCATCGACCTGCGGGATCCGCCTGCCGAACCGTTTTCACGCCGCCCCGCGACGGGCCCGTATGACGCGGGACACGATCGAGTTCGACGTCGACGACCGCGGCGTCGCGACGATCACCGTCGACCGACCGGAACAGCTCAACGCGCTCACCGCCGAGACGCTCGAAGCGATCGAGGACGCGCTCAACGAGGCCGCCGACCGGGACGCGCGCGTCCTCGTGATCGCCGGCGCGGGCGACGAGGCGTTCGTCGCGGGCGCGGACATCTCGCACATGGTCGACCTCTCGACGCCCGAGGCGCAGGCGTACGCGGAACTCGGCCACCGCGTCGCGGACGCGATCGAGACGTTCCCCGCGCCGACGGTCGCCGCGGTCGACGGCTACGCCTTCGGCGGGGGCTGTGAACTCGCGCTCGCCTGCGACCTCCGGGTCGCCGCCGAGAGCGCGGTCCTCGGACAGACGGAGATCGACCTCGGGATCATCCCGGGCTGGGGCGGTACCCAGCGGCTCCCGGCGCTCGTCGGCGACGAGGTCGCGCGCCGGCTGATCTTCCTCGGCGAGCGGATCGACGCCGAGGAGGCGGCCGAGGTCGGGTTCGTCGGCGAGGTCGTCGCCGACGCCGAGTTCGACGACCGGATCGACGAGCTGGCCGGCGAGCTGGCCGCGAAGCCCGCGACCGCGCTGCGCGCCGCGAAGGAGGCGCTCAACGCGGCCGGCGAGGGGTCGGCGGCGACCGGGCTCGCCTTGGAGCGCCGGGCGTGGGCCGGCCTGTTCGGCACCCACGACCAGCGCGAGGGGATGGAGGCGTTCTTAGCGAAGCGCGAGCCGGAGTTCGAGTAGCCGACCTCCGACGGAATCGGATCTGTTGTGCGGTGGCGCGTGCCTGCGAGCGGCCGCCATCGGCGGCCGCGAAGTCAGCACGCGCGAGGGGGTCGGCCGGTCGGAGCGAAGCGGAGACCGGCCGACGAGGCTGGGGAGGTGAGAGGTGCGGTCGCTGTGCGGGGGCGGGACTCAAAGGGGCAGCCGCGAGGACGTCGCAGACGACGTAAGCACCGCAGGGAGCGAACGAAGTGAGCGACCGAGGAGCGCAACGAGTGTGCGGCGTCCTCGCGGCTGGGGCTTTGGCGGTGTTCTTTGCCGATCTACCAGCAACCATTTATAACCGAGCGGCTGGGGCTTTGGAGGTGGTTGCGGTCGACTCGCAGTCAACTGTTTATAAATAAGCAGTTGGGGCTTTGGAAGTTGCCACCGTCAATTCGCAGCCATTCACCTACCGTGCGATCGCGGTCCACGGAGCCCGGGGATCGCCACGCTTTATTAATCCGCCCGAGTACCGGCGACATGGACCAGTTGCGGCAGTCGCTCCTCGACGCGCCGATCATCGAGAAAGGCGAGTACCAGTACTTCGTCCACCCGATCAGCGACGGCGTCCCCATGCTCGAACCGGAGCTGCTCCGGGAGATCGTCATCCGGATCATCCGGAAGGCGGAGCTGGAGAACGTCGACAAGATCGTCACCCCCGCCGCGATGGGGATCCACATCTCCACCGCGCTCTCGCTGATGACCGATATCCCCCTCGTCGTCATCCGAAAGCGCCAGTACGGCCTCGACGGCGAGGTCCCGCTGTTCCAGGAGACCGGTTACTCGGAGTCGGAGATGTACATCAACGACGTCGAGGAGGGCGACCGCGTGCTCGTGCTCGACGACGTGCTCTCGACGGGCGGCACGATGAAGGCCATCCTCGACGCGCTCACCGACGAGGTCGGCGCGGAGGTCGTCGACGTCGTCGCCGTGATCAAGAAGGCGGGCGAGAACGAGCTCGACGAGACCGACTACAACGTGAAGACGCTGATCAACGTCACCGTCGAGGACGGCGAGGTCGTCGTCGTCGACGCCCAGGGCGACGAATAAGTCGGTATCCGTAGATCGGTGGGGACCACCGCTAAATCTCAACTAGCCCGTTTATAAACAGTCGATAACCGATCGACAGCGAACACCGCCAAAGCCCCAGCCCCTTTGAGTCCCGCCCCGCACAGCAACCGCAGCCTCACGCCTCCCCAGCCTCGCCGTTCGCTCCGGGCTCCCTTCGGTCGCCCGTCGCTCACGGCGTCCCTCGCACGCGCTCCTCGCGGCCGCCGAGGGCGTCCGCTCGCAGGCGCGCGCCAACCGCACCGCCTCGGAACACTCTGTGGACCCCGTCTCCAGAAAACCTATTGTCGAACTCCAGATGATCGGACACATGGACCCCGTACTCGCGGTCTTCCTCCTCGCAATGGGAGTTCCGAACGCGCTGTGGCCGTACAAGTTCGCGAGATTCGAAGAACAGATGGACTCGATCGGGAGCAAGCGGTCGTGGTCCGAGGTCGAACCCGCGGACTGGAAGGTGACGCTCACCCGCGTCGTGGGGGTCGGAATGGCCCTTTTCGGGCTCGCAGGTCTGGTCGCCGGCTAAAAACGAGCGGCCGCCACGCGATCGGTTTATAAACCCCGCGCCGCCCCTCGTCGCTGCCGGGCGCGGGCGCCTTTTATGTCGAGGTCGCGAATGGTAGGGTACACATGACTAGCGCACTGTTCGTCGTGAGCGAAGAGGGCTACTGGGCCGAGGAGTGTATCGAGCCGCTGACGACGCTCGAATCCGAGGGCGTCGACGTGACCGTCGCGACCCCGTCCGGGTCGCCGCCGGTCGTCGACGAGCGCTCGCTCGACCCCGAGGCCGCCGGAGGCGAGGAGCGGGTCGCGGAGCTCCGCGAGGTCGACGAGGAGCATCCCGAGCTCAACGACCCCGAGCCGATCGCGACGGTCGCCGCCGCCGACTACGACGCGGTCGTCTTCCCCGGCGGGCACGGCACCGTCTGGGACGTGAACCAGGACCGCCACGCCCGCCAGCTACTTCTCGACGCTGTCGCGGGCGAGGCGGGCGTCGCGCTCGTCGTCTGTCACGCGGTCGGCATCCTCGCGTTCACGAACGAGGCCGACGGGACGCCGCTCGTCGAGGACCGCGCTATCACCGGGTTCCCCAACGAGTGGGAGGCGGACATCGTCGACGAGCACGACGTGATGCCCGACGGCCGCAAGCTCCCGTACTGGGTCGAAGACGAGGTCGTCCTCGCGGGCGCCGAGTTCGACGCCGAGCTCGACGCCGACACAAGCGTCACGGTCGACGGCGACCTGATCACCGCCCGCGGCCCGGGCTCGTCGGCGGCCGCGGCCGCGACGCTGCTCGACGAGCTGTAGGCGCCCGACCGGCTTTCGGGCCTTCTCAACGGATCACGAACGCCGGCTCCTCGATCCGCTCGCTCTTACACTCGGGACACCGCGAGGGCTCGTTGACCGGGTCGTCGAAGCCGTCGAACCCGCACTCCCGACAGGTCGGCGGCGCGACGAGGAACTCCTCGTCGGCTCCGCCGTCGCCTTCTTCGGATCCGCTCTCGTCGGCGACCGACCGCGAGACGTGTTCGAGGTGTTCGTACACGGTCGGCGTCGGCAGCGACAGCGTCTCTGCGAGGTCGCTCGCGGTCCGGGGATCCTCACGGAGCGCGTCGGCGATCCGCTGACGGGTCGTCTCCATGGACGGCCTTCGACGGCGACGAGCAAAACCGTCGGGGATCGTGACGCCGGCAGTTCGCACCGACGCCGCGAGCCACTCGACCGATGACGCGGGCGCAAGAAGTATGTCACCGGGGTGAGACGGGGAGCGTATGAAAGCCGTCGTACTCGCGGGTGGCTACGCGACCAGGCTCTGGCCGATCACCGAACACCGGCCGAAGATGTTCCTCCCGGTGGGGGACAACACCGTTATCGACGAGATATTCGAGGACTTGGAGGCCGACGACCGCGTCGACGAGGTGTTCGTCTCGACGAACGAGCGCTTCGCCGACACGTTCGCGGTGTACCTCGACGACAGCCCCTTCGAGAAGCCGACCCTGTCGGTCGAGGAGACCGTCGAGGAGGACGAGAAGTTCGGCGTCGTGGGAGCGCTCGAACAGCTCGTCGAGCGGGAGTCGGTTGACGACGACCTGATCGTCGTCGCGGGCGACAACATGATCAGCTTCGATCTGGGCGACTTCGCCGACTTCTTCGAGGACAAGGGGACGCCGACGCTGGCGGCCTACGACGTGGGCGACCGCGAGCGCGCGAAGTCGTACGGGCTCGTCCAGCTCGACGGCGACGAGGTGATCGACTTCCAGGAGAAGCCCGACGACCCGGAGTCGACGCTCGTCTCCATCGCCTGCTACGCGTTCCCCGCCGAGACGCTCCCGAAGCTCACGACCTACCTCGAAGACGGCGAGAACCCCGACGAGCCCGGCTGGTTCCTCCAGTGGCTCCAAGAGCGCGGGGCGGTCAACGCGTACACCTTCGACGGCGCGTGGTTCGACATCGGCACCGCCGACAGCTACCTCGACGCGGTCGAGTACGCCCTCGACGGCGGGACGCTCGTCGCCGACGACGCGACCGTCGAGAACTCCGACTTGGGCGACGTTGTCCACGTCATGTCGGGCGCGACGGTGACGGACTCGACGCTCGACCGCGCCGTCGTCTTCGAGGACGCGACGATCACCGACTCGAAGATCAGCAAATCGGTAATCGACGAGGGCGTCACGCTGGAGAACGTGGATCTCACCGGCGCGCTGATCGGCTCGTACACCTCGATCACCGAGGGCGACGACTTTTAACCCGCGCCGGTCCGCGGCGCCCTCCGGCTGTCAGCCGCCGTCGACTGCGCCGTCGGTGCCGGCCTGCGCGTGCGTGTGGTGGTAGCAGTCGAACGCGGGGTCGCCGCCGTCCCTCGACGGGTGAAAACACACCCGTCGGTAGCGCTCGTTGTCGAGTGAGTTCGCCACGAACCCGTCGGTGTGCCGCGAGACCGACTCGTACGGGTCGCCGCAGGCGGGGCAGGTCGCCGGCGGATCGTCGGGGACGTACATGCGGTGTCGCGTCCGGAGCTACGGCTCCGAGTCGGAAAACGACCACGGCGATGCGCACCGAGTTCAGGAGCCGTTCGAGCCGTCGCCGCTCCCGCCCTCGACGCCGAGCGCGTCGAACAGCTTCCGGCGGACCGCCTCCTCGGTGAGGTGGAGGAGCGTGTCGCGGTTCTCGCCGCTCGCCTCGATGCCGGTGAAGATACCGAGCGGGATCTCCAGCGACCCCTGCGTCGAGTGGCCGGCGGCGTCGCCCATCTCGGAGAACGCCTCGTCGAGGACGTTGCCGATGTTCAGCCGGATGTCCTTCGAGCGCGCCGCGAGGTAGATCTTCTCGTCGGCGATGCCCAGCACGGCCGTCGTCGTGATCCCCTCCAAGTTGAGGAGGTGTTGCGCGGCCTGCGCGAGCGCCTCGCGGTCGCGGATGAACCCGGCCGTCGAGAAGAGGTGACTGCCCTGGACCTCGCGGTTCTGGATCGCCTCCGCCAACACGTCCAGCGTCTCCGGGCTCATCGACGGCGACTCCACCTGCTCGAGCGTGTCGTGGTTCGCGAACGGGTGGAGGTACGCGGCGGCGGTCAGGTCCGCCGGGGTCGTGTCCCGCTTGAAGTCCAGCGTCTCGGCGCGGATCCCGTAGAGGAGCGCGGTCGCGACCGCCTCGGAGGGCGACTGGTCGAACTCCTGGAGATACTTCGTGAGGATCGTCGACGTCGAGGAGACGTTGGTCCGCACGTCGACGAAGCGCGCGTCGAACGGCACCTCGGCCTCCAGGTGGTCGAGGTAGATGTCGATCGCCACGTCGAGGTCGAGGTCCTCGGCGGCGGCCTTCGCGAGGTCGACCGCGGCGACCGTCTCGTACTCCGAGAGCGGCGGCGCTTCGCCGCGTTCGAGCAGGTCGATCCCGAGGAGGTTGACGAACGCCCGGTTCTCCTGATGGCCGACGTCGCCGGAGTAGACGATGTCGGCGTTGACGCCGAACGCCTCCGCGATCGCCTGAAGCGCGGTCGCGGACGCGATCGAGTCCGGCTCGGGGTTGTCGTGGGTGAGTATCGCCATCCGATCGCCGCCCTCCTCGATTATTTCCGCGAGCTGGCGGGCCATGTACTCCAGCTCGCCCGTCTCCAGCGACTGGAGCGCGCTGTCGGCGATCACCGTCGAGGGGTTGATCACCACGTCGGCGCCGCGCTCGCGCAGCTCGTCCTCGCTGACGGGGTCCGACGCCCGGACGACGACGTAGTGGTCGCCGCCGGTCTCCCTGACCGCGGAGACGGCCGCCTTGTTCGCCTCCACGTCGCTCGCGAGGATCAACACGATGTCGCGGTCGTCGAGTTCGTCGACGACGTCGGGCTCGGCGATGTCCTGGACGCGCGCGTTGAGGTCCTGGTCCCGGAGCGCCTCGACCCGGCTCTCGTCGCGGTCGAGGATGAGGACGTCCTTCCCGCGCTCGGTCAGTTCCTCAGCGACGGCGTGCCCGACGCTCCCACAGCCGAGGATCGCGTACCGGGTCCGCGCGGATCCGGATGCCCCACTACTCATTGAAGGGATTTCCGCGGCACGACACTTAACGAGTGCGCTCTCGCGGTCCCGCGACCTCGCGGGAGCCGCGGAGTCCGTCGGTTCCGGTCGTCGGATCGTCTCCGGACCGAGACGGTCCCGTCGCGCTCGTGCGATTCGGATGCCGCTACGGAACCGCCAGCGTGGTCGAATGAAAAGGCCTTTTACCGTGACAGGGATACAGTCTCGTGAGGGCCGGTAGCTCAGTTAGGGAGAGCGACGGACTCTTAATCCGTCGGTCGCGTGTTCAAATCGCGCCCGGCCCGCTTTTAAGCCGCCTCGTGCTCGTCACGGGCACGACTCGTCCGACGCGACCTTTTATCTCCGCGCTCTCCGATCGGACGCCCATGACGGACCTCGACGGCGCGGCGGCGGTGATCACCGGCGCGAGCTCGGGAATCGGCGAAGCGACGGCGCACGCGCTCGCGGAGCGCGGCGCGAACCTCGTCCTCGTGGCGCGGCGGCGCGACGCGCTCGAATCGGTCGCGGACGACGTGCGGTCCGAGTACGGCGTCGAGGCGGTCGTCGCCGACGGCGACGTCCGCGAGTCGGCGACGTCGGCGGCGGCGGTCGAGGCCGCGGTCGAGGCGTTCGGCGGCCTCGACGTCGCCGTCGTCAACGCGGGGCTCGCCCGCGGGAGCGACGTGGCGACGATGACCGACGAGGAGTACTTCGCGATGCAGGAGACGAACGTCGACGGGGCGTTCTTCCTCACGCGCGAGGCGCTCCCGCATCTCAGGGAGAGCGAGGGGACCCTCGTTGCGGTCGGCAGCTTCGCCGGGGAGTTCCCGCGATCGTTCAACCCCGTGTACGCCGCGACGAAGTGGTGGATCCGCGGGTTCGCGCACAGCGTCGCGGCACAGGCCGGCGACGACGGCGTGGCGGTCTCGGTCGTCAACCCCTCGGAGGTCCGGACCGAGTTCGGCAGCGAGGAGGGGGAGCCGTTCGCGGAGCGGTTCGAGCCGGGCAGCGTCACCGAGCCGGCGGAGGTCGCCGAGGCGATCGCCTTCGCCGCGTCGCGGCCGGGATCGTCGGCCCACGAGATCGACCTCTACCGCCGGGACAAGTACGCCGACACCATGTGAGCGGGGAGAGCGGGACTGCGCGCGAGCGCGCCGATGTGGAACGTGACGACGGCGGAACGCGCCGGCTCAGCGGTCGGGCGACGTCTCGTCAAGGCGGTCGATCGGGGCGCCGCATTCCGGACAGGAATCGTCGGCGCGCGCCACCGCGAGGTCGCACTCCGGACAGAACTCCCGGTCGCAGGCTCGGTCGCCCATGTCCGGGGCCGACGACGCCAACGGGCAAATAGCTTCGGCGCGCACCGCCGCGGCCTTCGAACCGAAATTCCTTTTAAATCGCTGCGCGCCGATCCGGTGTGAGCAACGCGACGGCCGGGGCGAGCCGAACGCAGTTCTGGGCGCTCTACCTCACCCGATTCGCCGAGGGATTCGGATTTATCACGCTCATCACGCTGTTGGGGACGTACATCAACGCGCTCGACCCGCAGGCGACGACGGTGCTCGGCGTTACGGTCTCCGCCGGGTTCGTCATCGGGATGTACACGACGGGGTTCACGCTCGCGCAGACCGTCGCCGTGGTCCCGCTGGCGTGGGCGGGCGACCGGTTCGACAAGCGGACCGTCCTGCTGGGCGTGCTCGGGGTCGGCGCCGTCGTGTACGCGCTGTTCCCGTTGGTCGACTCCTCCGGCTCGTTCATCCTCGTCCGCGCGCTCCAGGGGCTCGTGGTCACCGGCGCTGGGCTGATGACGCTGTCGCTGGTCGGGCAGATCGCCGACGTGGGAGCGCGCGCCGACAAGATCGGGAAGGCGAACGCCGCCTCCTTCGCGGCCTCGATCGTCGGGTCGCTGTCGGCCGGCGCGATGTACGACGCGGTCGGCTTCGGCCCCATCTTCGCGGTCATCGCGGCGTTGATGGTCGCCGCGTGGGCCGTGACGTGGCTCTTCCTCGACGACGACGACACGCGCGTCGAGGGGTTCCCGTTCTCGGACCTGGCCGTCAACCGGCGGATCCTCACGATGACGACGTTCCGCGCCCAGTACGCCTTCGCCGTGACGATGGTGCGGACGTGGGTCCCGATCTACGTCAGCACGGAGATGGCCGCCGGCGGCCTCGGCGTCACCGGGATCGCAATCGGCGTCACCGTCACCGCCGAGAAGGCGACCAACATGGTCGGCCAGCTGTTCACCGGGCGGCTCTCGGACGCCTACGGCCGGTCGCTGTTCGTCTTCGCGGGCGGCGGCGCCTACGGCCTGGTCGCGATGGCGATCCCCTTCTCGGCCGCTATCGGGACCGCGTTCGGCGCGGGCGTGACGCTCCCGATCCTCGGTGACCTCCCGCCGGCGTACCTCCCGCTCGTCGCCTTCTCCGGGCTGCTCGGCGTCGCCGACTCCTTCCGCGAGCCGGCAAGCATGGCGCTGTTCGCCGACGAGGGGACCGACGACGGCGGCGTCGCCTCCAGCTTCGGTATCCGCGAACTCGTCTGGCGACCGGGCTCCGTGGCCGGGCCGCTCATCGCCGGCTGGCTGATGGTCGAGGTGAGCATGGGCTCCGTCTTCTACGTCGGCGGCGCGTTCGCGATCACCGGCGTGCTCGCCTTCCTTGCGATCCTCGTGCGGGACCACGGCCGCGCGGCGCTGACTGCGTGGTAGGGCGCGGGGTCGCGGATTCGAGCGCGCGGGGCTCCCTACCGCTTCCGGAGCGCGGCCCGGTAGTGCGGGCCGTCGCCCGACCCCTCGCGGTCGACCGCGTCGACCGCCCAGCCGGTCCCGATCGCCGCCTCGCGCAGTCGATCCGGCGAGAAGAGCGTAAAGCGGAGCGTCGGGTCCTGCTCTCCCTCGTACGCGAACCACATGACGCGGCCCGCGAGCCCCGGCGTCGGGTCCTCGCGGTAGCCGAGGAGGTCGGCGGTCGCCGGGTGGTCCGGGTCGTAGCAGTCGATCACGGCGGTCGCGGCGGGCGTCGTCACGTACGCGAGGTCGCCGAGGAACGCGGAGAGCCCGCGCATCGAGCCGGCCAAGCCGATCTGCGTCCCGATCGCGAGCGCGGAGGCGAACCGGTCGCGCCCGAACGACTCCCGGAGGGCGAACATGTCGCCCTCGCGGGGACCCGCGACGCCGCGCTCGCGCATCGTCTCGACGAGCGCCGGACTTGATTCGACGGCGACCGTCTCGAACCGCTTTTGGAACCACAGCGCGTGGCGACCCGCGCCCGCGCCAAGGTCGACGAGGGGGCCCTCCAGCCGCGACGCAAGCCACGAACCGGCGTCGCTCTCGGGGTCGAATTCGCCGAAGTAGAAGTCCTGTATCGGATGCTCGCGCGTCTCCGCGCCATCGCCCTGTACGAGCGGCTCCATCCGCTCGCCGCGGTGGTGGTCGCGGATCGCGCGTCCGAACGCGTCGGCCATGTGGCGGGCCTGGCCGCCGCGCGGCAAAAGCGGTCCGTGAGATCGCCTCGCAGTGACACACACGGGCGGACGCCGCCTCCGAGCGGTGGTGGTTCCTGAGACTGGCCACCTGACCGGCCGTTCCGCCGTCTGACCCGCCGCGGAGCGCGGTTCAGTCGTCGCTCTCGGCGGTCGATTCCGCAGTCGGGTCGGTGACTCGCTTCGTCTCGCTGTCCACGCTGATCCCCTCCCAGTCGTCGTCGGTGTGGAACCCCTCGCGCTCCTTCGCCCCGGGGGCGACGCGGATGAACTCGGCCCGCTCCCGGGCGCGTCCGATCGTGTGACCGCCGCAGTAGGAGAGCCCCGAGCGGATCCCCTGACAGAACTCCTCGGCGACCGTCGCGACCGGCCCCTTGTACGGCGTCAGCGCCTCGACGCCCTCGTCTGCGCCCACGTCCGCCCCCTTGTCGTCGCGGGCCTCGGCGGCGGCGGTCGTCGCCATCCCGCGCGACCGCTTGTACCGCGTGCCGTCGACCTCGACGACCGCGCCCGGCGCCTCCTCCGTGCCGGCGAAGAGGCTGCCGAGCATCACCGTGTCGGCGCCCGCCATCAGCGCCTTCACCGCGTCGCCGGACGTGCGGATCCCGCCGTCGGCACAGATCGTCACGTCCAGGTCCTCGGCCGCGGTCGCGCAGTCGTCGACCGCGGTCAGCTGCGGGACGCCGGCGCCGGCGACCTTCCGCGTGGTACAGTGCGACCCCGGACCGATGCCGACCTTCACGCAGTCGGCGCCCGCGGCCGCGAGGTCCTCGACGCCGGCGGGCGTGGCGACGTTGCCGGCGATCAGGTCCGTCTCCGGGAACGCGTCCGCAATCTCCTCGACCGCCGCGACCGCCCTGTCGAGGTGCCCGTGCGCGACGTCGACCACGAGCGCGTCCACGTCGGCCGCGACCAGCGCGGCGCTCCGGGCCTCGTAGTCCTCGTTGATGCCGACCGCGGCGGCGACGCGCTCCCCGGCGCCGACCACCGCCTCGACCTGCGCCGCCTGCTCGTCGACGGTGAGGAACCGGTGGAGGACGCCGATCCCGCCGGCCCGGGAGAGGCCGATCGCCAACTCCGCCTCCGTGACGGTGTCCATCGCGGCCGAGACGAGCGGCGTCTCCAGTTCGACGGTCGGCGTGAGCGGCGTCGAGAGGTCGACGTCGCTCCGGCTGTCGACCGGCGACCGCTGGGGGACCAACAGCACGTCCCCGTAACTCAGTCCGGTTCGTAGATCGTTCATACCCTTACCGAGGAGAGGGACGGACACGCAAAAACCCCTCGATGGTCGGGGGCCCCGAAAACGCGCCGCGGCGACCGCTCAGAACCCCTGTTCCGCCAGCGCGTCCTCCAGCGCCGCGAGGACGTACTCGACGTTCTTCGGGCGGGCGGAGTAGCCCATACAGCCGATCCGCCAGATGTCGCCCTCGAGATCGCCGAGGCCGGAGGCGATCTCGAGGTCGTACTCCTCCAAGAGGTGGTCGATGACTGCGCCGTCGTCGACGCCGTCGGGCACGCGCACCGCGTTCAGGCTCGGGAGCCAGTACTCGTCCGGGGCGTTCATCTCGAGGCCCAGCTCCTGTAGGCCCGCCTTCAGGTCGCCGGCGACCTCGCGGTGGCGGTCCCAGCGCGACTCGATCCCCTCCTCCGCGACGAGGCGGAGCGCCTCGCGGAGCGCGTACACGTTCGTGATCGGCGCGGTGTGGTGGTACGAGCGGTCGTCGCCCCAGTACCCCTCGAGCAGCGAGAGGTCGAGGTACCACGACCGGGGTTGCTCCTCGCGGTCGAGCACCTTGTCCATCGCGCGGTCGTTGAGCGTGAGCGGGCTCGCGCCGGGCGGACACGAGAGGCACTTCTGGGGCCCCGAATACGCGACGTCCACGCCCCACTCGTCGACGCGCATCTCGACGCCGCCGAGCGAGGTGACGCAGTCGGCGATCACCAGGGCGTCGTGGTCGTGCGCGATGTCGGTCAGCTCGGGGACGCTCGGCTGGAGGACGCCCGTCGACGTCTCCGCGTGGACGAACCCGAACACGTCGGGCTGGTGCTCGTCGAACGCGCGCTCGACGTCGACGGGGTCGAGGGGTTCGCCCCACGGGGCGTCCACCTCGACGACGTGGCCGCCCGCCCGCTCGGCCATCGACTTCATCCGGCCGCCGAAGTAGCCGTTCGTCGGCACCAGCATCGTGTCGCCCGGCTCGACGAGGTTGCCGATCGCGGCCTCCATCGAGGCGGAGCCCGTCCCCGACACCGGGATCGTCCACTGGTTGTCGGTGCGGAACGTGTAGCGCAACAGCTCCTGGACCTCGTCCATGATCTCGACGAACGAGGGGTCGAGGTGGCCCACCAGCGGCGTGCTCATCCCCTTCAGTACGCGCGGGTGGACGTCGCTCGGGCCGGGCCCCATCAGCGTGCGGTCCGGCGGCGTCAGCTCTCCGACTTCGGGCGCTCGGTCGTCGACGCCGGGCTCGGCTTGCTGGTTCGACATACGTGATCCCCGGACGAGCGAACGCAAAAAGCCGACGGAAGGGGCGGCCCCCTGCCTCGTTACACGTTCTGTGCGCCGCCGCGCGCCGCCGAGTCGACGGGCCGGAGCGGCGCCCAGCCGCGTCTTATCCCGAATCCACCCTAACTTAACCGTCCGCGACACGTGCGCCCTGACATGAGCGACGGCGCGGGCGAGTCGGCGTCGAACAAGGACCTCCGGACGGTGCTCGACCGGATGTCGGACGGGTTCTTCACCCTCGACGGCGACTGGCGGATCGTGTTCGCGAACGACCGGGGCAGAGAGATCCTCCGGTCCGCGATGACCGAGGACGCCGTCGGCCCGGACGGCTCGGTCGAGGGCGCGAACATCTGGGAGTCGATCCCGGAGTCGACGGAGACCGTGTTCTACGACGAGTACCACCGCGCCATGGAGACGCAGGAACCGGTCTCGTTCGACTCCTACTACGAACCGCTCGACACGTGGTTCGACGCGCGCGCGTTCCCGTCGGACGAGGGGCTCTCCGTCTACCTCCGCGACGTCACCGAGCGACGCGAGCTGGAGCGGCGCCAGGAGGAGAGCCTCCGCGCGATCCAGCGGCTGTACGCGGTGTCGTCCGACCAGGACCGCACGTTCGAGGAGAAGGTTGCCGAGATACTGACGATCGGCTGCGAGTACCTCGACGTGCCGAACGGCTTTCTCACGCGTATCGAGGACGACACCCAGCACGTCGAAGTCTCGCACGCCACACACCCCCTGTTACAGCCCGGCGAGACGTGTCCCCTCGACGAGGCGTACTGTAAGCGGACGCTCGAACGCGAGCAGCTCCTGACGATCGTCGACGCCTCGGCGGAGGGGTGGGCCGGCGACCCCGCGTACGAGACGTTCGGGCTGGAGACGTACGTCGGCGGCCGCGTCGAGGTCGAGGGCGAGCGGTTCGGCACGCTCTGCTTCGCCGACACGAGCGCGCGCGACGAGCCGTTCACCGACTCCCAGCAGACGTTCGTGGAGCTGCTGACGCGGTGGGTGAGCTACGAGCTGGAGCGGCGGCGCGCGGCCGAGCGGCTCGCGAGCGAGCGCGACCGGCTCGACGAGTTCGCGAGCGTCGTGAGCCACGACCTCCGGAACCCGCTCACGACCGCCCGCGGGCGGATGGACCTCCTCACCGACGACTGCGAGAGCGAACACGTCGAGCCCGTTCGGCGCGCCCTCTCGCGGATGGACACGCTCATCGAGAACATCCTCACCCTGTCGCGCGAGGGGGGCGGCGTCGACGAGCTGACCCGCGTGGACCTCGCCGCCCTCGCCGCGGACGCCTGGGAGACGGCCGACACCCGGGGCGGGACGCTCCGCGTCGCGGGCGACGGCTACGCCCTCCGCGCCGACGAGCAGCGGCTCAGGCAGCTCCTCGAGAACCTGTTCCGGAACGCCGCGGAGCACGGGGCCGTGGGGAGGGAATCCGACGATGTCGCGGTCGAGGTCGGCCCCCTCTCCGACGGAGACGGGTTCTACGTGGCCGACGACGGCCCGGGGATCCCGGCGGAGGACAGGGACCGCGTGTTCGAGTCCGGGTACACGACGACGAGCGACGGCACCGGGTTCGGGCTCGACATCGTCTCGCAGATCGCGGACGGACACGACTGGGCGGTCAGCGTGACCGAGTCGGCCGACGGCGGGGCGCGGTTCGAGTTCGCCGGCGTCGACCGGATGTGACGGCCGGCGCGCCGCGAGGGGCGCGCGGCGTCGCCGGTCACCGACCGACGCTCAGTTCCGCCGTCACTCGTCGTCGACGAAGTCCGGCTCCGTCCGCTTCTCCGCGCGCTCCTCGACGAGGTGGTCGACGAACTCGTCGAGGTCGACGTCGCCGCGCTGGTTCTCGAAGCGGTCGCGGACCGAGACCGTGCCGGCCTCCTGCTCGTCGTCGCCGACGATGACCATGTACGGGAGCCGGTCGTCGTGGCCGGCGCGGATCTTGCGGCCGACGGTCCAGTCGCGGTCCTCGACCTCGACGCGGAAGCCGGCGTCCTCCAGTTCGTTTTTCACGCGGTGGGCGTAGCCGAGCGTCTCGTCGGAGACGGGGAGGATCCGGACCTGTTCCGGCGCGAGCCACAACGGGAAGTTGCCGTCGAAGTGCTCGATGAGGACCATGAAGAAGCGCTCGTAGCTGCCGTACAGCGCCCGGTGGATCATCACCGGCTGGTGGTCCTCGTTGTCCTCGCCGGTGTAGGTGAGGTCGAAGCGATCGGGCATGTTGAAGTCGAGCTGGACGGTGGGCCCGTCCCAGACGCGGCCGAGGGCGTCCTCGAAGCCGAAGTCGATCTTCGGGCCGTAGAAGGCGCCGTCGCCGGGCTCGACGTCGTAGTCGTAGCCGCCCGATTCGAGCACGTCGCGGAGCTGCTCCTCGGCGGACTCCCAGATCTCGTCGCCGCCGACGGACTTGTCCGGGCGGGTCGCGAGGGCGACCTCGACCTCCAGGTCGAGCGTCTCGACGACCTCGAAGATCATCTCGATCACCGACTCGATCTCCTGGCGGATCTGGTCCGGCCGGACGAACAGGTGGCCGTCGTCGATGGTGAACGACCAGACGCGCGAGAGCCCCGACAGCTCGCCGCGCTGCTCTTTCCGGTACACCTTCCCGTTCTCGAAGTACCGCTGCGGGAGGTCCCGGTACGACCACGACTGCTGGTCGAAGATGGTCGCGTGGCCCGGGCAGTTCATCGGCTTCAGGCCGTACTCCTCGTCGTTGACGTCGAGGAGGAACATGTCGTCCTTGTAGTTCTCGTAGTGGCCGGACTGCTTCCACAGCTCCGTCCGGAACACGTGGGGGGTCTCGACCTCCTCGTAGCCGTGGTCGCGGTTGAGCTCGTTCGCGAAGTCGGACAGCTCGCGGAGGACCGTCTTCCCCGGCGGGTGGTACAGCGGCAGGCCCGGGCCGGTCACCGTCGGGATCGAGAAGAGGTTCATCTCCTGGCCGATCTTCCGGTGGTCGCGCTCCTGGGCCTGCTCGCGGAGTTCGAGGTACTCCTCCAGGTCCGACTCGCTCGCGAAGGCGGTGCCGTACACGCGCGTCAGCGTGTCGTTCTCCTCGTCGCCGCGCCAGTAGGCGGCCGACACCTCCAGCAGGGTCGCGGCGCCGATCTCGCCGGTCGACTCGACGTGGGGGCCCTGACAGAGGTCCTCCCAGTCGTCCTGGACGTAGAAGGTGACCTCCTCGCCGTCGGCCTCCTCGTCGAGGATCTGTCGCTTGTACTCGTTGTCGGCGTAGATCTCCGTCGCCTCTTCGCGCGACCGGACCTCGCGCTCGATGTCGTAGTCCGCCGCGATGATCTCGTCCATCTCGTCTTCGATGGCGGCCAGGTCGCCCTCGTCGACGTCGACGTCGGTCACGTCGTAGTAGAAGCCGTCGTCGGTCGGCGGGCCGATCGTCAGGGTCGCCTCCGGGTGGAGCCGCTGGAGCGCCTGCGCGAACACGTGGGCCGCGGAGTGGCGCAGCACCGTGAGGTACTCGTCCGACTGGTCGGTGACGATCTCGATCCGCGCGCCGTCGTGGACCTCGGCGTACTTCTCGACGAGTTCGCCGTCGATCTTCCCCGCGACGGTGTCGCGACCGAGCCCGGGGCCGATCTCGAAGGCGACGTCCTCGACTGTCGACCCCGCCGGAACGGTCAGCTCTGATCCGTCCGGCAGGACGACCGTCACCTCGGCCTCCGCATCGGTCTCGCTCATACAGCATCGGAGCCGGACGACCGGCATAAGCCTGTTCGATCCGCGGCGCGGAGTCACACGGTCGGACGGTCGGGGCGGTTCGCAACGGTCGGGGCGGTTCGCAACGGTCGGGGCGGTTCGCAACGGTCGGGGCGGTTCGCAACGGTCGGGGCGGTTCGCAACGGTCGGGGCGGTTCGCAACGGTCGGGGCGGTCCGCCACGGTCGGGGCGGTCCACTGCGACCGTCACCGCGGTCCCCGCTCCCGGCAAT
The DNA here is from genome assembly GCF_000337395.1 of Halorubrum distributum JCM 13561. NCBI lineage: Archaea > Methanobacteriati > Methanobacteriota > Halobacteria > Halobacteriales > Haloferacaceae > Halorubrum > Halorubrum distributum. The sequence continues at coordinate 20,366 of NZ_AOJF01000023.1, read as the reverse complement.
TCACGCCGCCGCTCCGGAGCGCCGGATCCGGCGGGTACGATGGCAACACACAAATCCGGCGGCAACGTTTGCCGGGCTATGACCGATCACCGAGAGCCCCTGTCGTCCGTGTTGGAGACGATCGGGGAGACGCCGCTCGTCGAGGTCCACGACGCGCCGGACCCGGTGCCGGTGTACGCCAAGCTGGAGTCGTTCAACCCCGGCGCGAGCATCAAGGACCGCATCGGGAAGTACATGCTCGAACGCATGCTGGAGCGCGGCGACGTCCCCCAGGGCGGCACCGTGATCGAGCCGACCGCCGGCAACACCGGGATCGGGCTCGCGCTCGCGGCCAAGCAGCTCGGGCTGGACGCGATCTTCGTCGTCCCCGAGCGCTTCTCGGTGGAGAAACAGCAGCTCATGCGCGCGCTCGACGCCGAGGTCGTGAACACGCCGAGCGAGGACGGGATGGGGCTCGCGATCGACCGCGCCCACGAGATCGCCGACGAGCTCGACGACGCCGTCGTCCCCCAGCAGTTCTCGAACCCCCTCAACGCGGAGGCGCACTACGAGACGACGGCGCCGGAGATCGACGAGGCCCTCGACGGCGAGGTCGGCGCGGTCGTCGCGGGCTGCGGCACCGCCGGGACGCTGATGGGAATGGCCCGCTACTTCCGCGAGGCGGACCCGGACACCCACGTCGTCGCGGTCGAGCCCGCCGGGTCCGCGTTCCGCGAGTTCCTCGGCGAGGACGTCGAGCACGAGGAGTACAAGACCGAGGGGATCGGCACGCACGACACCGAGCGCAACGACCTGTTCGACCCGACCCTCGTCGACGAGATCCAGGCGATAGCCGACCGCGACGTCCACGAGGAGATGGGTCGGCTCGCGGCCGAGGAGGGACAGCTCGTCGCCTCGTCGGCGGCCGCGAACTCGCTCGCGGCGAAGCGGGTCGCCCGCGACATCCGCGACGGCGAGATCGACGCCCCGCACGACGCGGTCGTCACCGTGTTCTGCGACTCCTCCGAGCGCTACCTCTCGAAGGGCGTCTACCGGTCCTTCGAGGAGTGGGAGGGGTAGTCCGGGAGCGCCGTCCGCCGCCGTCCCCTATCCGCGTAGTCGGCCGTGTTCGACCTTGAGACAGCGGTCTTGTACCACGTCGATGCCGTCCTCTTCGGCGGCGGCGGCCGCCTCGTCGTGACTGATCCCCAGCTGGAGCCACAGCGCGCCGGCGTCGCCCCGTTCGGCGTGTCGCTCGCGGACGGCGTCGACGATCTCCGGAACCTCCTCGCTCGGCCGGAACACGTCGACGAGGTCGATCTCCTCCTCGACGTCGCCGAGCGCGTCGTACGCCGGCTCGCCGAGGACCTCGTCGGCGAACGGGTTCACCGGGATCACGCGGTACCCCTGATTCTGGAGGTACGCGGGCACGTCGTGCGCGGCTTTTCCGGCCGTCGTCGAACAGCCGACGACCGCTATCGTCTCCGCGTCGAGCAGGCGGTCGAGGTTCGCGTCGTCGGTGATGGGCATGGCTCCCCGTACGGTCGCTACACGATTAAGCGATCCCACGGTCACCGCGGCCCGGGAACCGGCGCGGGCCGCCGTCTCCCGCTCAGGGGAGCCGGATATCGGGTTCGCCGTCCTCGGGGACGGTGACGATCCCGTCGAACAGCTGTTTCAGCGTGTTCATCGCCTGGTCGTCGTGGGCCGTCGAGTCGATGCTGTACAGCCCGAGGCCGTCGACGCTCTGGACGCGGCCGGTGAACACGTGGAGGAACCGGAACACCGTCTGGAGGTCGGAGTACATCAGCAGCGTCGACAGCGAGTGGGCCATCACGCGGTTCCGCTCGATGCCGCGGTCGCCGAACGCCTGGAGGAACTCGGAGAGCTTGATCCCGATCCCCGTCATGTCCACCGGCGAGGAGGCGTACTTGATCCGGTCGGACTCGCGGGTCTCGCCGCCCTGCTGGCGGGTGACGCAGTCGACGACCGCGACGGGCTTCCCCTCGTAGGGCGTCCGCTTCTCGTAGTCGCGGAGCACCCGGTCGGCGCCGTCCTTAGTGGTGACGACGATGGCGCCCTCGTCGCGGTCGGTTCCCGCGGCGAGGATGTCCATCATGATGGACCGCTTCCCGCTGAGCGGCGGGCCGGTCAACAGGATGTTGGTCCCGGGTTCGACCTCGGCGTCGAAGTGCGGCGTCAGCTCATACATGGACGCACCTCGGGGGCGACGTCGTCGGCGCGAGCCTCTCGTTCGGCCGCGAGGCCGTACGACCAGGACACATCTACTACCGAAACATGCCCGCTCCGAATAATATTCTTTTTGATCGCCCCTTGCGAGGCGACGATGCGTCTCGACGCGGTCGTGGACCGGATCAGCCGCCGAATTCCGGTCCGAGAGCGGGACCGCCCGCCGACGGATCGCGGGGATGTGTCACGTCTTCGAATTGATCGACCGCCCGGACCGGCGCGGAACCGTCGGACTGCGCGGCGGCGATTTCGGATCGCGGGACTTAACACGCTCTCGGAAGTACACGACGATGAGGGCGCTTAGCTCAGTTTGGACAGAGTGCTTGGCTTCGGACCAAGTTGCCACGGGTTCAAATCCTGTAGCGCCCACTTACTCACCGAGCGTTTTCACGACTACTGCCGATTCTACCGTAGCGACTCGCTACGCCACGGAATCGCTCGAACTGATCGCGTTCTGCTAGGCGAACGAGATCCACATCGACGAGCGCGAGGCACACCTTCGAGTTCGGATGGGGAACATCGCGGATGAGTCTTGGTCGGAGCTGGTGACGCGGCTCAAGCGGTACTGGGTCGGTGCGGGTCGCGATCCGGAGCGGCTGAAAGAGGCGGTGTCGCACTACCGGGACGCGTCGGGACCGAAGATCCGGCCGGTGCGGAGCGCGTGGGGGAAGGGTCAGACGCTCCGGTAGCGCGGCCCCTCGTGAGTAGAAACACTACCCAGATCCTCTTTTCGCGGCCGTTTTTGCTTGGATCGACCCTCTCGACCGGCGGGTTCGCGACGATCTCGACCGCAACACAAGCGCGGGTCCGGACTCGACGAGCTGCTCGTCGACGCCGAACCGACACCGGGGGGGTCGGTTGGCGGTTAGGGGGGTGGCTAAGGCCACAGATTCTAAGGTACCCCACAGGCTACGAACCGAGGGTTGCTCCACATATACGCTCAGGAGCGATCCATGCTGTTTTACTAGAGGGATACTTTTAATTCGACACTTATCATTGATATTTATATATTGACAAACAGAGCTGAGTTATCGACTGTGAATCCTTCATTGACTAGGCAGTACCTGTACTATCAGATACTTCCGCACTTAGTCGAGCCTATTCAAATACTGGACCAGTTTCTAGATGATAACACACATATATTCACACTAGTGGGCGTCTTCGCCGCTTTTACAATATATCTTCAAACAATAGGGGAGCGAATTGGAAATCAATCGTTCATCAACTACGGTCTAGTTGTTGGATTTCTAATTGTGGTTTTCCTGTCGCTTCTTGTCCTGGCAAAAATGTTACCGTATTATTATCATACATCCTCGGTAATCATGTCGACTGAAACTTGGGGTTTGAGTATATTTGGATTCTTTTACATACAAGTTATTTCTCTAACAGTCGGTGTGATAGCTCAGTTTGAGCAGGTACTTTCAGCATATCTCGTGATATTTTCCGTTATTGCTGGACAATTACTCGGATTAGGGGTATCGATGGGTTATGTGAGTATTGTCGGTAAAATATCGAACTATCTGGATCGACTTGATTACCCTTTCCTCTGGGTCGCGGTATTTGTCATGCTCTACGCTGGTGGGTTAGTAGGGACTAACTTGCCACAAATTTCACAAGTAGACGAAATTGACGGGTTAGTTACTTTGGCACAAGCGTACTCATTCGGGATATATACCGCATATATTATGTATGTATTTGTTACCGGACTCGTCGCCATCGTGGTTGTAGTATATACTCCAAAGTGGATATGGAAACAACGTGACATAATTATCAAATTGCTTACTGGAATTCATCGATTGATTCCGATCTGAATATAACTGTTTTGTACTGAGGGTTTCAGGAACCACCACAAAATCACACTTCAAACTGATCTCTCTAAGAGTATCTCAACTCATCCTAATTGAAGTAGTCTAGATGGGATTTGCGCCTCACGACTGTGAGACCGATGATGCGTTTCACCCGGCTTCGTCCAGTTGTCGATTTCAAGCGCCCGAGCACGGACCGTCCGCAACGAGACGACAGTTATCTCTCTCCCCTCGGCTCGGTACCACACGAGCGCGTACCCGCCGTCAGCGTCCGCGAGCGCCTCGTGCTGGTCCTCCCAGAACTTGAACGTCGGTCGCACGCCGTTGACCATCGACCCCTTCACGTCCCACGGCCAGCCGTCCTCGTCGCTCGCGTCGAATTTGAGCCCGTCCACGACCGGATAGTCGAGCGTGAGCGGGTAGCAGTCCGTCGCCCACAGCTCGATGTGTTCGGTTGTGTGGTCGCTCGGCTCATACCCACTGACTGCGAGGGTTCAATACCTCTGGACGGGGTTCTTGCTCAAAACTCAAAAGCCGCGAAAAATGGAATACGAGCTACGCGATTAGCTGAAGTCGTACGTGTCTTGGAAGATTGCGTTTCCGCTCGGATCGTGAATAATCCGAACTTCAACTTCCTCGCTCGGTGCACTGATGGTTATATTTCTTTGATCCCCACTCTGCCAAGTTCCTGCTGAGAAGCTCCCGCTTCTATTGCCGTCAACTGAGACCGTGAGATCCGACGCTTCGATTGACTGGCCACCGGTTTTAGTCACGTAGAGCGTCGTATTGGTTGTTTCATCGTCAATTGTGAAACTTGCCTGCGGCGCGGTGTCACCTAACTGATCGCCGAGTCCGAGAACGAACGTCCCGATAACGGCCGCCAGGATGACGGTAATCGCGACCATGAGGATGACGCCGATGACGGGACTCACTGCCCTGTCGTCCGCGTTGGATTGGTTGCTTGGTTTCATTGTTTGAACCCAGCGGCCACCGACGAACGAGGTTTCGGGGACTCAGACGCGGTCGTTGACGCGTAAGACAACCCTCCGCTCGTTCAGATCGGTTGCTGGTTGTAAAGATAGAGGCGAGACCTCCTTATGTAGTTAATGCCATGAATATCAATGGTGAAAATTGGACGGGTAGGGTCAAACTCGTTGACGTAATCACAGCAACTATGGAACCCACGGCGAACGCCCTCTCCCGGACGTATAGCGACCGCGTGTATCCGGACCCGTGGGAGAAGGTCCTCGATTACCGCCGCGTCCGCGAGTACGCCGCCGAACACCCGACCGCCGGCCGCGTCCGTGTCGGGCGGGCGCTCGACCTCCCCGCCGAGCGCGTCCGCGGCTGGCTCGAAGACGCCGTTCCCGATCCGGTCCGAGGGATCGACACGGCGACCGACCGCGGCTGGCTCGACCCGGATCCCGACGGCGAGACGGCCGCCGCGCTCGTCGACCTGCTCGCGCACGTCCTCGCCGGCGGGAGCATTCCGACGGGGAACTACGTTCCGGCGGTGACGCCCGGGAACCGGGTGGACGCGGCGGAGATTCGAGCGGCCTTCGAGCGCGTCGGCGTCGAGACGCGCACCCGCAACGCCGACACGCCCGGCCGCGCGACCGAGGTCGTCCCCACGTGTGACGGCACGGTCCTCGGTCGGTGTCTCGTCGCGATGGGCGCGCCGACCGGCGCGAAGACGTCGCTCGACCACCTGCCCGCGGTCGTGTGGGACGTCCCTCGGCCGGTCCGGCGGTCGTTCGCGCGGACCTACGTTCGCCACCGCGGGCTGAACTACGCCGACAAGTCGACGACGCGCGTTCAGGTCGAGCGGCCGAGTTCGTTCATCGCGGAGCTGCGCGAGGTGCTCGACGACGTGATCGACGAGCGCGTGACCACGGCCGACGCCGGGCTCACCATCTCCGCGGCCGCAGCCCGCGAACTCGGCGTCGAGTAGCGCCGCCGGGTCAATCGTTCGACTACAGAAGAGCCCTCATTTCGCTCAGCCCGAACAGCGACCAGTCCTCATCTAAGTCGGTATCGAGCTCATCGACGAACCCGCTCTTCGAGAACAGCGCGAACTCCTCGTCGCGCGTGTCCGGTCCCCAGCGAACGTGCTCGGCTTTCTCCCGCAGCTGCGACACGAGGGCCGGGCCAACCGGCTCGCTCGTCCATTTACATTCCGCGAACAGAATCCGGTCGGCGTCCGGGGCGAGCCCGACGATATCGATCTCGTCTCCGCCGTACCACCACCGCCCCACCTCGGAATACGAGTCGAGTTCGCCGCGACGGATCGCTTCCCAGACTACCTCTCGGCAGACAGCTTCGAACGTGGTTGCGACGTGGTCGGGGAGATTCGGCTCGATCGTTCCGTCGTAGACGACGTCGGGTGCTTCTTCGATGCTGGAGCGATTCGGTTCGACGAACCGGAACCAGAACCGGAGGAACTCGTCTGCCACGTGATACCGCGACCGCTTGGACTGCTTTGCCGACGCCGTCACGGGCACTTCGCGGCCGATCAGCCGCAGTCGTCGGAGGGTCTGGAGATACTTCGACAGCGGCCCCGAACCGATGCCGGTCGTCCCCGAGATCTCGTTGGGTGTCGTGTGCCCGGTCGCGATCGCCTCGAGAATGCTCATGTATCGCGCGGGCTTCCGTAACTCAGTGCGGAGGAGGAATTCGGGTTCGTTGTAGAGAACGGCCGTCGGGGAGAGAACCTGCGTCAGAATGTTCTCCTTGAGGGGTTGGTCGTAGTCGAAGCGGGTGAGATACATCGGGGTGCCGCCCGTGACCGCAAACGACCGGATCGCATCCTTGATATCGTAGGCGATGACCTCCCTGGCCTGCCGGAAAGAAAACGGCTGTACGTCGATTTGGCCCGTTCGACGACCGTACAGCGGGCTCTCGTGGCCGAGCACCTCTGACTCCATCGTGCTGACGCTGGATCCGCACAGCACCAGCATCGACTCTGTCTTTTGGAGTTGCTCGTCGACGAAGGACTGGAGGTAAGACGGGAGGGAATCGTTTTCCTCCACGAGGTAGGGGAATTCGTCGATGGCGACGACGAGACGTTCGGCGGCGAGTTTCTCGCCGAGGTAGTCGAGGGCCTCGTCCCAGCCGTCGATTCGTGGCACGCGGTCGTCGAAGTAGTCGGCGACCTTCTCGACGAATTTCTCGCGCTGCCGATCTTCGGCTTCCTGGGCCGCCAGGAAGTAGATGTGCGGTCGGTCGGTACAGAGTTGCTTGAGAAGTTCGGTTTTGCCGACACGACGTCGGCCGTAGACCACGTAGAACTCGTGCCCCGGTGACTCGAACGCCGTGTCGAGGGCGTCGAGTTCCGCCGTCCGGTCGTAAAAAGTCATACTCTGGATAATGATTATTGCGATAATGACTTATAGCTTCCTCCCGCGCTCACCGATACCACCCATCTTCATGAGCCGGTGATGGCACTATCCACCATGGCAAGCGCGGCGTCACCGCTCTCGGAACCGCGCGTGTTGGCGCACGCGAAGCGCCGGCTGTTCCCCGACGACGCGGACGACGGGTACGCGGTCGTCGACACCCAGTTCTCGTCCGACCGATGGCTCGCCGACGAGTCCATCGATCCGGCGATCGCGGACGAACTGGCGCCGTTCAACCACGTCCGCGTCGGCTCCGGCTACCCCGACCTCGTCGGCGTGCGGCTGTTGAGCGACGAGCTTCTGGCCGTGGACCGACTGGGCGACGACCCGCCGCTGGTGGTCGTCGAGGCGAAGGGCCACACGAACCGGAGCGACGCCGACGTCGAGCGCGGCATCGTTCAGGCGTACGACCGGCTCCACGAGGCGAACGCCGCGTACGTCGCTGTCCCGGCGGACACCGTCTCGCAGTCCGCCAGGACCCTCGCTCGCGAGCTGAACGTCGGCCTCCTCGGCGTGACCCCCGACGGCGCCGTCGATCCGGTCGAGACGCCGCGCGTCGTCGGGAACCGAACGACGACCGAGACGACGGCCATCCGGTTCCAGGCCAGCGCGCAGGGCGTCGCCGGCAAGTCGTTCGGCCTCAACCACCCGAAGAACTACCTCGCGTACCCCCTCGCGGTCTCCCACGAGCGCGACACGGAACGGGTCCTCGCGGAGCACGTCGTGCGCGCCACCGACGACGCCCGGACGGGGGCGGCCTTCCTGAACCTCATCGACGACCACCCCGAACCCGCCCGGCTGACGCCGCTCGGCCGGGAGGTCGTCAGGTTCGCGCTGCGGGAGTACGGGTCGGTCGAGGCCGCGATAGCGACGTTCGACGACTGGAAGCGCTCGCGGGAGCGCTTCTGTGACCTAGCGCCGAAGTGGGGCATGCTCACGAGGCGCGTCGTCTACGAGTACCCGGCGACGCAACTGCTCGTCGAGGAGCTCCAGCACATGCACGAGGACGGGATCACCGAACCGAGCCTCCCGGAGGTCGTCGAGTACCTCCACGCGCTACACCCGTCGTTCACGGTCGAACTGTTCGTCCGCGGGGACGACGACGTCCGGAGCCGCGTCCTGAACGCCGACGGGGAGTTACGGCGCGATCCCCTCGCCGACGGGGAGGTCTACCACTCGCCCACCGTGTTCCAGCTGAAGGCGGTGCTGTATCACGCCGGAATCCTGACGTCGCGGGGCGCGGAACCGTCGAATCTGGACCCCGCGGGCGACGTGTGGGCGTTACGCGAGTCGGTCTGATGTCGTCCCCGCTATCTTTTTGTGACTTGTCCGGGTCGCGGTAGTCGTGCCTATCCGGAGAGCGAAACCCGCGGAGACACTCTACGCGGAGGTCGCCGACTACGACCTCGTCGTGACTCCCGACGCCGCGCTGGCGAGCGCGATCAACCGCCGCCTCGACCGCCCGCACTTCGGGACGTTCGCGACCACGCCGCGCCGCCTCGCCGCCGGCCGGCGCGAGCAGGCGGAGGACCGCCGCGCGTTCCTCGAGCTGGTCACCGAGACGGACCACGACTGGAAGGCGGTCGCGTACGCCGTCGGGAACGTCCTCCAGTGTTGGGAACACACGGGCCGCCTCGACGCGATCTTGGAATACGACGCGTACGTCGACGACGCGACCCGCGAGGTCGTCGAGGTGATGCGGACCCTCCGCACGACGTCGAAGCGGCTCAGCGAGTACACGGTCGACGGGGACCGGTCGGTCACGGGGGATCGGTCCGACGAGGAGGACCAGTCCGTCGCCGTCGTCGGCCACGACCAGCTGACCGAGCTGGAGCGGAGCGTCCTCCCGGAGGAGTTCGACCGCGTCGACCTGTTCGCCGACGAGGCGTTCGACCACCCGCCCTTCCACGTCTTCGAGTCGGCGACGGACGTCGTCGCCGCGCTCCTCGACACGGTCTCTGCGCGCAACGCCGAGCACGTCGCGGTCGTCCTCGACGGCGGCGGGAAGTACTCCTCGCTCGTCGAGTCCGCGTTCGAGGCCGCGGACGTCCCCTTCTACGGCGGCCCGGGGTTCGCCGACGACCCGCACCACCGGGCGTTCGTCCGGCTCCTCCGGCTCTGCTTCCGGGGATCCGAGACGACCGTCGGCGACGCCGCCCCGGTCCTCTCGCAGCTGGGAATCGACGCGCCGATCGCCGACCGCGAGCGGCGACTGGCGGCCGTCGACCGACCGGGCGTGGCGTGGCTGCGAACGTTCCGCGACCGTGTCGAGAACCGGACGTTCGCGGAGGCGCTCGACGCGTACGCGTCCGAGGCCGGCGTCGAACTGAGCCGGCTCGACGAGGAGCTGGGGAGCCTCGGCCTCGCCGACGAACCGGTGACGGACGGCGCCGTCGACCGGCTCGCCTACTACCTCCAGACGTACGAGGTCCCGGTCGACAGGGACAACGAGGGCGTCCTCCTCGCCGACGCGAAGTCCTCCGCGTACGTCGACCGCCCCGTCGTCTTCCACCTCGGCATGGGCGAGGAGTGGACGCACTCGGCGCCCCAGCGGCCGTGGGTGGACACCGAGACGCAGTTCGACCGCTACGTCGGGAGCTTCCAGCGCCTGCTCCAGAGCGGCGACCGGCAGTACTACTTCGTTCAGGACGCGGCCGGCGGGGAGCCGATCACCCCCTGCCTGTACCTCGGCGACCTGCTCGACGAGGAGTTCGAGCGGTTCAGCGACCTCGACTCGGTCGAACACCGGCGGCGGCCGCGGTCGACGGGCGCGGGCTTCGACCGACGACCGACCGGGGTCGACCCCCAGTCGGTCGAGACGGTCAGCCAGTCGACGCTCAACAGCTACGTCAACAGCCCGCGGGACTACCTCTTCGGGCGGCTCCTCGACTCCCCCGACCAGGAGCGGTTCGTCGAGGGGAACCTCTTCCACGACTTCGCGGAGTTCTACGTGAACCACCCGGACGTCGTCGCTGCGGCCGACGCCGACGACCTCGTCGACGCCATGCTTGACGAGGCCGAGGCGTTCTTTTCGGCGGCCGAGGAGCCGCTCCGCCGCCGGACGTACCGCATCGGGCTGGAGCTGATAACGGAGTACCTCGACGACGAAGGGCCCGAATCCGACGACTTCCTCACGCCGGCGTCGGGGTGGGGGACCAACTTCTTCGCGGAGCACTTCGACGAGCCGGCCGACTCCCCGCTCACCGAGCGCTGGTTCGAGGACGAATCCCTCGGCGTGAAGGGGAAGATAGACCTCGTGCGGTCGCCGACCCGCCTGCTCGATTACAAGAGCGGGCGCAAGAAGCGACTCACGCAGGTCGTCAAGGGCGCGGCGCTCGACCCGCCGGCCGACGCGCCGAACTTCCAGGCCGCGCTGTACCTGACCTACTACCGGACCGTCCGCCCGGACGAGCGCATAGAGTTCACGTTCTTCCACTTCCTCGAACCGATGGCCGACGCCGTCGCCGGCGACGCCGACCTTGACGACGCGCTCACGACCGTCACCTACCACCCGACCTCGTTCGACGAGTACGTCGGGTCCCGAGAGGCGTACGAGCGGCTGCTGGACGGCTACACGGACTGCCGGGAGACGTTCGAGGACCTCGGCTACGCCGCCTACGAAGAGATCGTGGCGCCCCTGACGTTCCCCGAGACGACGGACAGGGGCGAGCTGCGCGACTCCGAGTTCGCCGAGCGATTCACCGCCGCGGTCGACGCGGCGACCTCCGGAGACGTCGACGCCGAGAAGGGCTCGGACCAGGCGATTCGGGAGTTCAACGGCGTCCGCAAGCGGGCGTTCTTCCGCGAGGACCTGGACGCCTTCGAGGCGTTCGTCGACGAGCGACTCGACGAGCTCAACGCCCGGCGGGCCGGCGAGGAGCGGTTCCCCGTCGACGGGCTCGGGGGCGAGCCGAACTACCGGCGCGTGGACAACCGCGACCTGCTTTTGGGGGGCGACCGATGAGCGAGCCGACGCCGAACGACGCCCAGCGGGAGCTGATCGAGTCCACGGAGGGACCGTACCTCGTCGACGCCGGTCCCGGGACGGGGAAGACGTTCGCCGTCACCCGTCGCTACGGGCGGATCGTCGACCGACCCGACGTGGAACCGGAGGACGTGCTGCTGGCGACGTTCACGCGGAGCGCCGCGACGGAGATGAAAGAGCGGATCGTCGACCACAGCGGGTACGGGCTGCGGGAGCTGGCCGACGCCCCCATCCGGACGTTCCACTCGCACTGCCACGAGCTCCTCCAGGAACACGGGTACGCGGCGCCGACGCACCTCGGCCTCGACGAGCGGATCACGGGCTCGACGCGGATCCTCGAAGACGAGCTGATCGAGGCCGAGCGGTTCCGCGAGTTCTTCGGCGGCTTCCGCGACGACCACCCGGAACACGCCGACTTCTATCGCGTCCTCTCCGCGCCCGGCGAGCTGCTCGACCTGATCGAGGAGCTCGCGTCGAAGGGGATCTTCCCGACGACGGACGGGTGGTACCGGGACGGGGAGTCACACCTCGACGGCGACTTCGCGGCGTTCGAGGAGCGGTTCGACGCGGCGAATCGCCCCCGGAACGACGGCCGGAAACAGTCGAAGCTGCGCGAGGACCTGAGCGGCTTCGGCCGGGACAAGGCGTACCGCGCCGACGCCCCGTCGAAGTCGACGCTCCGGGGCGGCCGCGGGACGAAGCGGCTCGACGACGACGTGGCGCGGCAGGTCTTCTACGAGGAGCGCGACGGGCTCAAGGCGTTCGTTCACGACGTCTACGTCGAGTACCTTCGGTTCGCGCTGCGCCGCAACTACCTATCCTTCAGCTTCCTCCAGCTGTTCGCGTTCGTCCTCCTCTGCGAGGACGAGCGCGCCCGGGAGGCGGCGACGTTCGAGTACGTCATGGTCGACGAGTTCCAGGACACGAGCGAGGTACAGTTCAAGCTCGCGCTACTCCTGTCCGGAACTGACAACGTCTGCGTCGTCGGCGACTGGAAGCAGAGCATCTACTCGTTCCAGTACGCGGACGTGCGCAACATCTCAGAGTTCGAAGACCGGCTGGAGCGGTTCGCCGCCGACCTCAACGACGACGCGGATCGGGTCCCGTTCGACTCCCCCGACCCGACCCGGATCGAACTGCGGGAGAACTACCGGTCCACCGAGTCCGTCATCGACCTCTCCGAGCGAGCGATCGTGACGCCGGCGTCGAGCGGCGACACGGTCGAGACGAGCCCCGACGACGTCGTCGGCCTCTCCTCGAACGCCGCCTTCGACAACACCGTCGTCGAGGGGATCCGCCACGAGGACGAACACGAGGCCGTCCTCTCGAAGGTCCAGGAGATCGTCGGCAGCGACGAGTACGCCGTGGAGGGCGAGGACGGCGAGCCGCGCCCGCCGGAGTACGGGGACGTCGCGGTGTTCACGCGGACCAGAGACTACGGCCGGGAGCTCCTCGACGTCGCCGCCGAGTACGACTTCCCGGTGGCGTACGACGGCGGGATCGAGCTGTTCCGGACCGACCCGGCGAAGCTCCTGCTCGCGTGGCTCCGAATCGTAGAGTCGGACGCCGACCGCGGCTGGGCGGTGGTGCTCGAACGGGCCGGGTACGCGTTCGACGAGATCGATCACGCCCTGGAGACGGGGTCGTACCCGACCGAGCCGGCGGGGTTCCGCGACGAACTCCGCGCGCTGGAGTCGCTCGGCGCGGTGGCGCGCCGCGTCTTCGACCGCTACGGGTACACGGGCGACGTCGCGGACGTCCTCCTCCACACGCTCCAGTCCGTCCACGACGCGACGACGGCCACCCGCGGCGACGTGATCCGGCACATCGAGCGCGGCGTCGAGACCGGAAGCACCGTCGACGTCCGCGCGACCGCGGGCGACGACGCGGTGACCGTTCAGACGATTCACACCGCGAAGGGGCTGGAGTACCCGATCGTCGTCATGGCGAACATGAACGAGGGGCGCTTCCCGCCGCGGGCCGGCGGGTCGAGCGTGATCGGGTATCGGGACCCGGTCGGTCTCCGGCAGCGGAAGATCTACTCGGAGGAGGGCGCTCATCCGCACGTGTACGACAACTGGCGGCACGACGTCATCAGGCGCTGTCTGCCGCGCGAGTACGGCGAGGAGCGGCGGCTGCTGTACGTCGCGGTCACGCGCGCGGAGAGCCACGTCGTGTTCGCGGCCGGCGAAGACCCGAACACGTTCCTCGAGGAGCTTCCGGTCGCCGTCGAGGCAATCGAGCCGGAGGTCGAGCCGCTCGACCGCGGTGAGCCCGCAGACGCGGAGCTGCCGTTCGCGGTGACCGCGCCGGCCGGGCCGATCGGTCACTCACCGCACTCGCTGATGGACGAGTCGGTGTTCGAGGAGGCGGGCGAGCGGACGGAGGCCGGCCCCGAGCCCGAGGCGGACCCGGAGACCCGGGGGATGGACTTCGGCTCGCGGGTCCACGACTTCGCGGAGGCGTACGCGCTCGGCGACGAGGAGCTGCCGTCGAACGACCACCTGCGTGCCCACGCGCGACGGATCGTCGAGCTGCTCGACGGCCTGTCGGGCGAGAAGTACGTCGAGGAGCCGGTGACGCTCCCGATCGACGTCGACGGCCGCCGCGTCACCGTCTCGGGGATCGCCGACCTCGTCCACGTGACGGCCGACCGGGTCGAGGTGATCGACTACAAGACGGACTCCACGCGGCGCGCCCAGTCGGAGTACCGCAAGCAGCTCAGCGTCTACTACCACGTCCTCGACGAGTGGTTCCCCGAGAAGGCGGTCGAGACGAGCCTGTTCTACACGAGCGACGGGACGCGCGAACGGATCGACCCGCACTCGATCGAGGACCTGCGGACGCTCGTCCGGGCGGCCGAGTCGGAGTCCGACTGACGGAGGCGGATACCGAGAGACGGAGCCGGACGCCGAGTGACGGCGAGCGGCGGAGTCGGATTTTTGTCGGCTCGAACCGGAGAGGAAGTGTGACCGTTTCCCTCGCGCTGCCGGCCCGGATCGGAGCCGACGACCGCGACCGTCTCGCGACGCGGGGGGAGGACGCGTGAGCGAAGGCGCGGCGGGTACCGAGACGGAGGGGTCCGGCGCGCTCGACGCGTTCAGGCGGTTCTTCGCGCTGGAGCGAGACGTCCTCGTTCTGTCGGTCGCGATGTTCGCCTTCAGCCTCGGCTTCCAGATGACGAACCGGTTCCTCCCGGAGTACCTGGTCGCGCTCGGCGCGTCCGGGTTCGTCGTCGGCCTGTTCGGCACGTTCGGCAACGTCATCTCCGCGCTGTACCCGTACCCGGGCGGCGCCGTCTCGGACCGGATCGGCTCGCGGTACGCGCTGACGCTCTTCGGACTCCTGTCGACGCTCGGCTTCCTCGTCTGGCTGGTCGCGCCGGGCGTGGGCCCGATCACGGTCGGCGGAGTCACCGTCGAGCCGTGGGTCTGGATCTTCGTCGGACTGCTACTCGCGCAGGCGTGGAAGTCGTTCGGCCTCGGCGCGACGTTCGCGGTGGTGAAACAGGCGACGGACCCCTCGCGGCTGGCCGCGGGGTTCGCCAGCACGGAGACGTTCCGCCGGACGGCGTTCCTCGTCGGGCCGGTGCTGGCCGCCGTCCTCATCGGGCTTCGCTCCGAGTTCACCGTGAGCTTCCAGTTCGTCCTCGCGGTCGCGGTCGTCTTCGGCGTCCTCGGGACGCTCGTCCAGCACGTCCGCTACGACGCGAGCGGCGACTCCCTCGGCGACTCGTTCGCGGGCCTCGACCAAATTCGTCGGGACCTCCGCGAGATGCCCGAACCCCTCCGGCCGCTGCTCGTCGGCGACACGCTCGTGCGGTTCGCGAACGGGATGGTGTACGTGTTCTTCGTGCTGGTGGTCACGCAGTTCTTCGAGGTCGGCCTCGACGCGACGGTCGCGCTCGGCGGGTTCGCGTACGACGTGAACCTCTCCCCGCAGGCGTTCTTCGGCTACCTCCTCGGGGTCGAGATGCTCGTCGCGCTGCTGATCATGGTCCCCGCGTCGAAACTGGCGGAGCGCGTCGGACTGAAGCCGGTGGTCGCGGTCGGCTTCGCCGTCTACGCCGTCTTCCCCGTCGTGCTGATCTACGCGCCGACGCTGGCGGGGTCGGCGCTGCCGCTCTGGGCGGTGATGGTCGCCGTCTTCGCGTTCTCCGGGCTTCGGTTCGCGGGGCTGCCGTCGCACAAGGCGCTGATCGTCGGGCCGGCGGAGCGGGGAACCGGCGGCCGCGTCACCGGGACGTACTACCTGATACGGAACGCGATCGTGATCCCGAGCGCGGCGGTCGGGGGGTACCTGTGGGACTTCGTCAGCCCCGAAGTCGCGTTCACCGTCGCGGCCGTCGTCGGCGCCGTCGGCACCGGCTACTTCCTCGCGTTCGGTCGGGAGTTCGAGGCGTACGCCTGAGTGCGAACGCGGGCGAACGACCGCGAGCGTGGCGCTCGTGGTCAGTCCGCCGGTTCCGGCGAGTCACCGCCGTCGCCCCCGCGCTGCCGCTCGGGGAGCGGCCCGTCGTACCCCTCGGGGACGTAGGGACACAGCGGGTCGCTGCCGGTCGGGTCGCCGGTGGCGGCGTAGGCGCGGGACCGGCTCCCGCCGCAGACGTGGCGGAACTCGCAGGCGCCGCACTTCCCCGAGAAGCCGTCCGGGTCGCGGAGGGACTCGAAGAGGTCGGAATTGCGGTAGACGTCGACGACGGACCGCTCGCGGACGTCGCCGGCCGACTCGGGGAGGAACCCGGACGGGTACACCTCGCCCGTGTGGCTGACGAAGGCGAACCCGCGCCCGGCCGTGACCCCGCCCCGCCGTCCCGCGGCGCCGTCCGCCTCGCCCGCCTCCGCCCGCTGGATCCCCACCCGGCGGTAAAAGGGCGCTTCCGTCGTCTTGACGCCGAACCGCTCTTCTTCCGAGACCTCGTGGAGCCACGCCATGGCGTCCTCGGCGCGCTGGGGGGAGACCGGGTCGAGGACGCGGCCGCGACCCACCGGAACGAGGAAGAAGACGCTCCAGAGGACGGCGCCGAGCTCGCGGACGCGGTCGCGGATCGCGGGGAGGTCGTCGACCGTGTCCGCGCAAACCGTGGTGTTGACCTGGAGCGGAATCCCGGCGTCGCGGGCGGCGCGCGCGGCCGCGACCGTGTCCTCGAAGCTCTCCTCGCCGCGGAACGCGTCGTGGCGCTCGCGGGTCGGGCCGTCGAGGCTGAGCGCCATCCGCGCGATCCCGGCGTCCCCGAGGTCGCGGACGCGCTCGGGCGTGAGCGACCGGGTCCCGCTCGGCGTGATCGTCATCCTGAGCCCGAGGTCGTCGCCGTACGCGACCAGCTCCGTGAGGTCGTCGCGGGCGAGGGGGTCGCCCCCGGAGAGGACGACCAACTGCCCGTTGCCGAACGCGGCGGCGTCCTCCAGCAGTCGCTTCCCCTCCGCGGTCGTCAGCTCGTCGGGATGCCGCTGCGGGTTCGCGTCGGCCCGGCAGTGCCGACACGCGAGCCCGCAGGCCTGCGTGACCTCCCAGACGAGGACCAGCGGCCGCCGGTCGGTGTCGAGGTCGTCGAACATCGCTCGCCTCCCGCTACGATCCCGATCCGTTTGGGGTCGTTCCCGAACGTGTTCCCCCGGGTGACAGCGAGCCGGCGGGAGGAGGTGGATCAGGCCGGCGGCCGCGATGCGACACTTGACTACCCGCGATCAACCGCGACGATCGTTTATCAAAGGCGATGCGGTCGGCGCGTGGCTCCGAATGGCCGACAGGCCATGAGGAACACCCGCGAGGTCGTCGGGGTTCGCCCGACTGACAGGGCGAGAGCGAAGCTCTCGCTTACAGCCGGACGTAGTCCGGCGACGAGGCCGGAGAGGCGCGAGGTGCTGCGCCGTGCTGTGCGGGCGGGACTCGACGGCGCAGTCACCGGCGGCGGAGCCGCCGGCCGTCACCGAGCGACCGGGGCTTCAGCGGTGTTCGCCGCGGCAACGTCGCCCGGTTATAAACACACGGCCCTGTTGAAATCCTCAGTGACTGAGCTACTCGTCCCCGTTGCGGTCAATACGGGGAACTCACGACTCAGTCGGCAAGCTCAGTCCGCTGCGTCCGGATTCTCGCTTGGTCGAAGCACCGTGTAGAGGAGGAGTACAAGTTCCGTAAGCACGACTACGCCCCCGATTGAGCGAGCGGCAGTCGATATCCCCGTCGTGTAACCACGTACCGCGACAGCGATATCGCCAAGCGCCGCGACTCCGAGCGCGAGCAAAAATACGATTACGAGGAGCAGATAGCGAATCGACTTAAGCGGTTCGTCTGTTTTGGAGGGCATCGGGGTCAGTTCGATCGGTGTTTTTGATAACTTTTCTGAAACCGTAACCGACTGACCAGTTCGCGGACCTCACCGCGCAGTCGTTTCAGTCGAGGATGTGTCGGAGAGACGGGACCTCGACGGAGCCCACGGTCCGAGACGTCTGACGATTACTGTTCGCGCGCTCGTGCCGGGCGGGCCGCGCTCGCGCGCCCCGACCCCACCGAAACCGCCGGTCGCGATTCGTCGGGTCGCGGTTCGTCGGGTCGCGATGCCTCAGGTCGCGGTCACGTCGTTTGCGGCCGCGTCGCCCTCGTCGGCGCGCTCGCCCGAAACCGTCGTTTCGCCGTCCGCCGGCCAGATCGCCGTGACGACCGCGTCGGTCGCGTCGGTGTCGACCGCGGCGTACGCGAACCCGCGGTCCTCCAGCCGCGGGAAGAGGAACTGCGGCGTCCGGTCGTTGTACTGGACCAACACGTCGCCGTCGCCGAGCGTCTCGACGCGTTCGAGCGTCTCGCGCAGCGGCTTCGGCGGCCCGAGGTTCCGGACGTCGAGGGAGACGGCTTCACCGTCCGTCGGCGCGTCCGTCCGCTCGGCCACCGCGCGCTCGACCGCCGCCGGATCGTCGGGTTCGGAGCTCATGTCTCGACGGACGGACCCGATCCCCGGGCCGTTTGTGACGAACATGTTCCGGCGGGCGCGGAGCCGAAGGTACTTCCACGCCGGCGCCGAAGCGGCGGGTATGGCACAGGCACGCCTCCGCGTGACGATTCCGGACGGGCCGTGGGTCGGCGACGTCTCGCGGGAGCACCCGGACGCGCGGTTCCAGGTGTTGACCGCGACGCCCGAGGACGGCGCGGGGTTCGCGCTGGTTCGGGTCACCGCGGACGACACGGACCCGATCCTCGACGCGATCGACGACCACGAGACGATCACCCACTCGTCGGTGATGGCCGAGGACGACGGAATGGTCACCGTTCAGGTCGAGGCGCTCGTCCCGCTCTTACAGACGGTCGCCCGCCGGGCGGGCGTCCCCATCGAGATGCCGGTCGAGATCTGCGACGGCGTCGCCCGCGTCGACGTGACCGGCGACCACGAGCGCGTCGCGAAGTTCGGCGACGCGCTCCGCGACGTGGGCGCGGAGTTCGAGGTCGAGTACGTCCAACAGCGCGTCAACCCCGGCGGGTCGCTCACCGAGCGCCAGCGCGAGGTCCTCTTCGAGGCCGTCGACCGCGGCTACTACGACGTCCCCCGCGAGTGCACGCTCACCGAGGTGGCCGAGCACGTCGGCATCGCGAAGTCGACCTGTAGCGAGGTGCTCCAGCGCGTGGAGCGCACCATCGTCCGGGAGTTCGTCGACGACCTCCCGCGCCGCCCGGTCGACTTCGAGTCGCCCGAGGACGACGGGATCGAGCGGATTCAGTAGCGGTCGAGCGGCATCGAGGACCTGAGCGGCGTCGGAGCTATCCTACAGCGAGGAGACGAGGTCGGCGGTGACCGCATCGGCCTCGACGAGCCGCCCGCCCTCCGCCTCGACGAACGACTCCGCCGCCCCGCGGTCGGAGAACGGGAGCAGGTCCGGGCCCATCGCACCGACGACGCCCGTTTCCACGGCGTAGGCGGCCTCGTCCCAGCGGACGAACGCGTCCGGAGCGACGTGCGAGGAGATGATTCTGTCTCCGGCCGTCTCGCGTATCTCGTAGTCGACGGCGGCGTAGTCGGTGACGTAGGTTCCGATCGGCTCGCGGTCCCGGTCGACGGCGGCGTCGCGCTCGATCACGAGTTCCGCGAGGCTGTCGTACCACGCGGGACCGTCGCGGTCCGGCGGGTGATCGCCGGCGTAGAACACCTGCCCGCTCGGTCCGCCGTGGTCGGCGATGACCATCCCGCAGGCGTCGCAGGCCTTCCCGCCGCCGAGCGACACCGGGTCGGCGGGTTCCGTCTGCGCCGGCTCCGGGTCGTCGCCGAGGCAGCCGGCCGTCGCGCCGACGGTCGCCGCGGCCGCGAGGCCGCGCAGGAACGCTCGGCGAGCGTAATCGGTCCGTCGTTCGGCTGATCGCGTGTGGTGGCACATTGGTTGTGTCGGTTTTTCGGAGAAACGGAGGGAGCGGTTCAGAGCCGCCGCCGGCGGACCAGTCGCGCCGCGACGGCGACGGGGACGACGGTCCACGCGACGAGCGACGCCGCGAGCGCGACCGTCGACAGCCCGCTGCCGGCGAGGACGGCGGTGAACCCCCCGCCCGCGGTGGTGCCGAGCCCGCTCAAGACGAACACGCGGAACGCGCTCACCGGGTTCGACAGCACCAGCGCCGACAGCGCGGCGTCCGGCAGCTCGGTGGCCGCGACGATCCCGAGCGCGAGCAGGTCGTGGACGAGCACGAACCACACCCACACGAGCAGCGCCGCGCCGAGCGCGTGCGTCTTCTCGCGGGCGACCGTCGACAGCAGCAGCGCGACCGCGAGGAACGCGGCGCCGACCCCGACCGTTCCCCCGAGGAACCCCAGGAACGCGGACAGCGAGCCGGCCCCGAACTCGCGGACGATCAGCGCGCCGCTGAAGCCGAAGCCGAGGACCGTCGCGCCCGCCAGCACCGCCAGCCGCCCGAGGTACGTCCCGGCGACGACCTCGCTCCGGCGGACCGGCAGCGAGAACACGACCGCGAGCC
>NZ_AOJF01000022.1:0-180048 GCF_000337395.1 Halorubrum distributum JCM 13561 | reverse complement strand
GGCGCCCGCCGGGCCGACCGCGGACCCGCTGAACGTTAACATCACCCCACCGAACACGACGAACAGCGCGGTCAGCGCGAGCGCCCACCGGCTCCGGACCGCCAGGCGGTACTCCGTGACCGCGACGACGAAGACGTGCCGGATCGTCCCGCGAACGCCGTCGTTCGTCGAGGTCTCGGCCGCGGCGGCGGTCGCAGCCGACTCCGAATCCGCCGCGTCGACCTCCGGGCCGCCGTCGAGCGCGTCGACCGCGGCCGTCGCGTCCGGATTGCCGCCGTCGGGACGCGTCGCTTCCCCCGTCCCGTCGTCGGACCCACCGCGCGAGTCGCTCATGGCGCCACCTCCTCGCGGTCGGCGGTCGCGTCGTCTGCCCGACCCTTACCGACCCGCGCGTCGTGCGCCGCGTCGTCCCCGACCGCCTCGCGGAACGCCGCCCGGAGACCGTCGCGGTCGCGACCGGAGCGAGTCGCCGAGTCGCCGTCGCGGTCGGCGGCGGCCTCCGCCTCCGCGGCGAGCTCGTCGACGGACCCCGCCGCGCGCACCCGACCGTCGTGGAGGACGGCCGCGCGGTCGCAGAGCCGTTCGACCTCCCCGAGCACGTGCGAGCAGAACACCACCGTCGCGTCGGTCTCCGACGTTATCTCCTCGACGATGGCGTGGAACTCGTCGACCCCGCGCGGGTCGAGCCCGGCCGTCGGCTCGTCGAGGATGAGCACGTCCGGGTCCGGGAGCAACACCGTCGCCAGCCCGAGCCGCCGCTGCATCCCGTTCGAGTAGCCCGAGACGCGGCGGTCGGCCTCGTCCGCGGTCAACCCGACGCGCTCGATCGCCTCGGCGGTCCGACCGTCCTTCGAGAGACCGCGCATTGCCCGATGGACGCCGAGCACCTCCCGGCCGGTGAGCCCGTCCGGGAACCCGACGTGCTCGGGGAGGTAGCCGACCCGCTCGCGGATCCGCCGTCCGTCCTCGGTCACGTCGGTGCCGCCGACGCTGACGGTTCCCGCGTCCGGCCGGTCGTGGCCGACGAGCAGCCGGAACAGCGTCGACTTGCCGGCCCCGTTGGTGCCGATGATCCCGAACGTCGAGCCGCTCGGGACCGTCAGCGAGAGCCCGTCGAGGGCGGTCACGTCCCCGTACGTCTTCCGCACGTCGGTCGCGTCGATTCTCATTGTGAGTCCTCCGTGTCCGCGGGTCGGTTCGCGGCGCGGCTCGCTCCGTCGTCGCTCGCCCCGTCGCCGGGCTCGTAGGCCCGCCAGTCGTGGTTCGGCTCGACGAGCGGGCGACGGTCGACGACGCCGGGCGTCTCGATCACCGGGAAGGAGCTCTCGGCCAGCCGCACCGCCTCGAACGCCGGGCTGTTCGCGAAGGCGGCCGCCTGCGGGTTCTCGGCCACGAGGTTCTCGACGATCCCGATCGGGCGGTGCCGGATCTCGCTCACGCCGTCCCCGTCGCGGTCGGCGACCCGAGCGCCGGACCAGTAGTTGCCGCGATCGGTGCCGTTCCACGCGACGAGCGAGTTGCGGGCGGTCCGGACAGCGCGCTCGTTGCGGACGAAGCTGTTGCCCGCGACGACCTCGCTCCCGCTCTCCGCGGCGCTGTGGATCCCGATCCCGTTGCGGTAGATCAGGTTGTCGACGAGCCGGTTCCCCTGCGCGTTGTAGAGGTAGAGCCCGTTGCGGTTCGCGACGAGGTGGTTGCCGGCGATCACCGACTCCTCGATGTCCTTCGCCATGATGCCGTGCCCGCTGCTGTCGTCGTTGCGCAGGGCGGTGTTGTTCCGGACGGTCAGCCCCTCGCTCACCATCAGCGCGTAGCCGACGCCGTTGTCGGCCGCGACGTTGTCGACGAGGCGGTTGTCGTCCGAGTACATGTAGTGGACGCCGTAGCGCGTGTGGCGGATCGTGTTGTTCTCGGCGAGCACGTCAGTCGCCCACGAGAAGTAGATCCCGTCGCGGGTGTGCGTGATCTCGCTGTCGCGGATGACGGTCCCCCTCGTCTCGAACAGGTGGATCCCGTTGCCGCGGTCGGTGACCGGGAACACCTCCTCCCGGCCGTCGATCCGCACGTCTTCGATGACGGCCTCGTCGGCGCCGTCGATCCAGATCCCGTACGCCGTGTCGGTGATCCGGACCGACTCGATCCGGGCGCGGTCGCCCGCGACGAAGACGCCGGCGTCCTCGGTGCCGAGGTCGCTGCCGGAGCCGCGGACCCAGACGCCCGAGACGGTGACGTTCTCGCCGCTCAGGGTGAGCACGCGACCCTCGCCGCCGCCGTCGATGACCGCGCCGCCATCGCTCGCGACGATCCGCAGGTCGTCGACGGTCGCGTTGACGCGCTCGTCGAACCGGCCGTCGAGGACGACAGTCTCGCCGGCGGCGGCGGCGTCGACCGCCGCCTGCGCAGACGCGAACGACTCGCCGTCGACGGTGGCGGTCCCGTCGCGGTCGGGCGCGGTCACGCCCGTCGCGGCGAAGTCGGTCGCGACGTCGAGCCCGGAGGCGACGGAGGCGTTCGGGCCGGCGGCTCCGCTCGCGTCGGCCGCGCCGCCCGCACCGCTGCCCGCCCCGGCGACCGGGAGCGCCACGCCGAGCGCGACCGCGACGACGGCGACGGCGCAGGCGGCCGCCAGGAAGCCGACCTCGAGGCGGTCACCCGACATGGTCGCCCCCGCCGACGTCGCGGTCCCGGTCGGCGGCCTCTCCTCCGGTGGCGCGCTCGCGGACCTTTCCGGGAAGCCCGCGGGCCAGCGCCGGGAGCTCGCTCACGGTCGCCTCGATGTCCCGCGCGAGGTAGGCGGTCGCGAGCAGCAGCACCGCGACGACGGTCATGTACCCGCCGGGGCCGAACCACGCGAAGCCGCTGATGTTGGCCACCTCGTAGGGGCCGAGCAGCGGCGGCGTGAACGACTCGATGCCGCGGAGCGGCGCGTCCGGGTCCAGCGAGTGGCCGGCCTGATAGAGCCGGTACTGGATGAACGCGAACATCCCCACGAAGACGGTGATCGTCCCGACGAGCTGGGCGGTGAGCCCGGCCTTCAGCTTGCGCACCGTCGGCGCGAACGCGACGAACGCGCCCGTCAGTGCGAGCCCGACGAACACGACCGGGCCGAGCAGCCACTCGGGGACGTCGATCGCCGCCTCGCTGACGGGGTAGTTCGGATCGATGAACACCGGGTCGGGGTAATAAAAGCCCGCGTACTTGTTGAGCCCCTGTACCTCGGCGAAGTCGCCGCCCAGACGCGGGTAGGCGTACAGCTCGATGAGCAGCTCCTGACCGGGGTACTGCGGCGCCGTGAGCGTGATCTGCCACATCGGGACCAGCAGCGCCCCGACGAGCAGCGCCGCCGCTGCCAGCGGGAGCGCGCGTCGGATCTCGGTCAGCCGCGTGAGCGACGAACTCATGGCGTTATTCCTCCGGTTTGACGATGAGCCGCGAGCGCATTTCCAGGTGCAGCGCGCTACAGAAGTGCGCGCAGTAGATCCAGTAGACGCCCGGCTCGTCCGCCGTGAACGTCGCCTTCCGCGTCTCCTGCGGAGCGAGCCGCATGTGGACGTCGTGTTCGGGGATCGCCACCGAGTGGAGCATGTCGCTCGTGGTCTCGATGTTCGTCACCTGCATCTCGATCTCGTCGCCCTCCTGGACGACCATCTCCTGGAACCCGTAGTGGTTCCGGGTGGAGTACATCTCGATCTCCACGCGGTCGTCGCCGACCCGCTCCATCGTCTCCTCGCCCTCGGCGGTGTAGTCGAGTTCGAGGTCCTCGGGGTCGTACGTCGCCTTCGGGTCGATCTTCGACTTGTGACAGATCGAGGCGTCGTGCGGCTCGGCCTGCGCCGGCGAGTCCTTCACCAGCTCCATGCCGTTCTCGTCGTCGCCGATGTAGATCAGCTGGTCGTTCTCGGGGTGTTGCGGGCCGACCGGAAGGAACCGGTCCTTCGAGAGCTTGTTCAGCGAGACGAGCCAGTCGCCCGCCGGGTCCTCGGTGTACGACTCCGCGGCGATGAGGTGACCGGGGTTGTAGTGGACGTCGATCTTCTCGATCACCGGGCTCTCCGAGCGCGCCTCGGCCTCGACGGCCTTCTCGATGTCCCACTTGACGACCTGCGAGTCGATGAACAGCGTCGTGTACGCGTGGCCGCGCCCGTCGTAGGCCGTGTGGAGCGGGCCGAGCCCCAGCTTCGGCTGGCCGACGA
Organism: Halorubrum distributum JCM 13561; assembly: GCF_000337395.1. Taxonomy (NCBI): domain Archaea; kingdom Methanobacteriati; phylum Methanobacteriota; class Halobacteria; order Halobacteriales; family Haloferacaceae; genus Halorubrum; species Halorubrum distributum. The sequence continues at coordinate 175,855 of NZ_AOJF01000022.1, read as the reverse complement.
TGGCGTCGGTGGGGTCGTCGACCTCGTCGATCTTGTCGATGTCGATGACCGACGCGGTCGGGTCGAGCTTCCCGCTGACGATGACGTACTCGTTATCGGGGGTGACGCTGACCCCGTGCGGGCTCTTCGGCGTCGGGATGTAGTGGACGATGGGCTCGTCGCCCTGGTTGAGCGGGCTGTCCTTCCGCCCGTCGACGACCGGGACCTCGTTTATCGTCTCGTAGTTCCCGGCCTCGACGGCCGCCTCGATCCGCGGGATGTCGAACGCCTTCACGTCGTCGCGGTCGGCGCGGGTCATCCCCGACTCCGTGGCCGCCTCCTCGGTGTTGTAGGCGCTGGTGAAGAAGTACCGGCCCTCCTTGCTCCCGTCGCCGTTGTCCATGTTGCCGTCGATGAGGACCTCCCACTCGACGTTCATGTTCTCGGGGTTGATCGCGGCGAGGACGGAGCCGTACGAGTCCGGGTCCTCGAGGTCGCCGGTCCCGTCGTTGGGGATCGGCGTCCGGAACTCGCCGACGCCGAAGATGAGGTCGGTGTCGGGCAGCTGCGCGCAGGCGCCGTGGGTCCCCTGCTGGTTCGGGATGTCGACGATGGCGTCCGTCTCGAAGTACGTCAGGTCGATCCGGGCCATCCGGCCGTTCGCCTTGTCGTTGACGTACGCGAACCGGCCGTCGTAGTCGCCGTCGGTCTGGCTGATCCGCGGGTGGTGGGTGTCGCCCCACGTGTAGCCGCCGGCGTCTTCGAGCATCTGCTTGCTCTCGTCGTCGAAGCCGTAACCGCGCGAGGCGTCCGGATTGAACACCGGGATCCGGATGAGCTCGCGCATCGACGGGAGGCCGTACACGCGGACGTCGCCGGCCTGCCCGCCCGAGAGGATCGCGTAGTACTCGTCGTGTTCGCCCGGCGGCACGGAGTTGTCGACGCCGCTCGCCGAGGCCGTCCCTTGGACGTCGTCCTCGCTCAGCAGGCTGGTACAGCCCGCCAGCCCGCTGAGTCCGCCGGCGGCCGCGCCGGCCTTCATGAAGTCGCGGCGACGGACGCCGGGGAGCATCGAATCGAACCCGTCCGTCGAGCCCGTCGTCTGGTCGCCCGATTCTCCCGCGTCCGTGGACCGTTGTGTGTCGTTCGACATAAGTTGGTACGCGAGCGGCGATTCCCTCGCGACAGGCGGACGTTGCGCGGTGCCGTATATAGCCCCCCGAGCGGCTTGCTGCGCGGTTGGAAGCGCGCGAACAGGTTCGGCGATCGCCGGTCGCGTTCCGAGGTCGTGAGAATCCGGTCCGGGCGTCCGCCGTTCGAGGTGCGAACGATCGGTCGAAGAAAAGCGGCTTCGTCGGGTGGGTTCGCGGAGCGCGGCTCAGGGGCGCCGGGTGGTCACTGGACGACGACGGCGCCCTTCATGCCGACCGACGCGTGGGGCGTACAGACGTACTTCTGTATGCCCGTCTCCTCGAAGGTGTACTCGAAGGTGTGGCCCTCCTCTTGGATCGTCTCGCTCTCGAAGTCGCCCGACTCGGCGGAGACGTTGTGCCCGCCGCCGTTCCCGGTCCACTCCCAGACGACGGTGGTGCCGGCGCTCACCGCGACGGCGGCCGGGCCGAACGAGAGCCCGTCGCCCGCTCCGACCTCGACGGTGACCTCGTCCTGGCCGGTGGCGTCGACGGTCTGCTCGTAGTTGTTCGCGCCGTCGAACCAGCCGCCGTAGTCCGGCTCCTCGCCGAGGTACTCGACGTCGCTACCGGAGCCGCCGTCGCTCCCGTCGGAGCCGTCACTGCCGTCCGAGCCGTCGCTTCCGTCGCCGCCGTCGCCGCCGTCGCCGCCCCCGCCGGAACACCCGGCGAGCAGGAGGGTCGTGCCCGCAGCGGTCGTCGCCTGTACGAACCGTCTCCGTTCGAGCGTCGTGTCGTCTGTCATGTGGTCTATCGTTGGTGGGGTGTAGTTGTAACGCCCTGCGCGTCGCCTCGCCCGTCTGGAATCGCGTCGAACACGTTCGGGGGTTTCGCCCGCCGGGCCCCGGTCGGTCGACCGCTCGGTTCCGGTCGCCTACGGCTCTCCCCGCGGCGCCAACACGACCAGCGCGGTCCCGTCCTCGCGCGCGGTCGGTTCCACGCTCCGCTCGCCGTCGAACCGGAGCAGCTCGCCGGCCTCGACGCGGTGGGTCTCGCCGTCGAGGGCCACGTCGAAGGCGCCCTCCAGCGCGTGGAACAGCACCGTTCTGTCCGGATGATCGTGTTCCGCGACGCCCTCGCCGGCCGCCAGCGAGAGGCGAACGGTCTTCGGCTCCTCGCCCGGGAAGGCCGACGCGTGCGGCTCGCCGTCGAGGTCGTCGAGCCGGACCGTCTCCGGTGCCGCCCCCGACGCCGCCTTCGGCAGCTCGGCGACGAACCGCTCCGGCCCCTCGCGCTCGACCGCGTACGCCTCGTCGTCGAACGCGGGGACCTCCGCCGACAGCTCGTAGTAGAGCGGCTTCGGGTCGTGGTCGTTGACTATCGTGAGCGACTCGCCCGGCTCCAGGTCGGCGAACGCGTCGTGGATCCGATCGTGTCGCTCGTTCGGCGCGATCTCTCTGACGTCGAGTTCTGGCATCGCCTCGTCCTCGACGCCGCAGCCGCATGTCGGGCGGCGCGAACACGTTCGGGACCGACGGAGCCGCGCGGGGCCGCTCGGGGAGAGAGCTCGTCAGCCGTCGCCGAGCAGTCCATCGATCCGCTCGCCGATCTGGCCCATCGTCGCGTCCGAGAGGCCGTGTCCGTCGCCCGAGTCGATCCGGCACTCGACCGCCGCACCCGCGCGCTCGAAGACGCGCGCGGTCGCCCGGACGCGATCCGGGGGCACGTACGGGTCGTCCTCGCTGCTGACGAGCGCGATCCGGGTGCCGGCGAGCGGACCGTCGCCGTCGCGCTCCACCCCCTCGACCGCCTCGGCCTCGCGAGAGTCGAGGTCCTCGCCCGGCAGCGCCGCAGAGGCGACGAACGCGCCCCCGAACGGCCGAGGTCGGCGCCGAAGGAACTCGGCGACGACCGCGCCGCCCTGCGAGACCCCGACGAGGACGACGCGCTCGGGCGGGACCCCGGCGTCGCGCGCGACGTCGACCGCGCTCGCGACGCAGTCGGCCGCCGAGGTCAGCGCGGGCTCGTTCGCCGACACCGGCGCCTCGTGCGGCGCCGGGAACCACGTCGACCGGACCGCGCCGGGCGCGAGCAGCGTCGCGCCAGACCGGTAGAACTCGTCCGCGAGGCGGACGATCCCCTCCGCAGTGCCGCCGCGGCCGTGGACCAGCACGACCGCGACCTCGGCGGCCGCGACCGGCGCGCCGCCGGTGACGAGCGTCGCCTCGGCGTGCGGTCCGGAGACGCCGGGGATCTGACGGCTCACTCTTCCGTCTCTCTCGCCTCGCCGTGTCCGCCGGTCTCCCCTGGCCCGTCGAACGCCGGCAGCTGCGACTCGATCAGCTCGCGGTCCGTCTCGAACCGCGGCGGGAGGTAGAGCGCCGTTGCGTGCCCGGTCGCCTCCGGGTCGGCGAGCCCCGGGCCGGGCGGCCCGTCGGGGGTCGGCGCCTCGGTCGCGAGCTCGACGAGGAGCCCACCGGGGCCGCGGACGTACAGCGAGTGGAAGAAGTGGCGGTCCTTCACGCGAGACACGTCGTACCCGCGGTCGCGGAACAGCCCGTGCCACTCCAGGAGCGTCTCGCGGTCCGCGACGCGCACCGCGGCGTGGTGGAGGGTCCCCGGGCCCTCCCGGAGGTACGACGCGTCCCGGTCGAGCAGGTCGACGGCCGTCGCGCGGTCGCCGGGCGCGCGGTACCGCACCCGGTCGCCCGCCTCCGCCTCGTACTCGAACCCGAGCGTCTCCAGGACGCTCGCGGTCCCGTACGGGTCCGCGGGGAGCGCGGTCACCCCGCGGAGCCCGCGGATCGCGTGCGCGGCCGGGACGGGGCCCTCGGTCCAGGGGTCAGACCCGCCGCTCTCGGTTTCGACCAGTTCGACCCGCGTCCCGGAGGGGTCCGCGAGCGTCAGCCCGCGGTCGCCGAAGCGCGCGTCCGGACCGATCGGCGCGAACTCGACGCCGCGGTCCGCGAGGCGGTCGCGCCAGTAGCCGAGCGAGTCCGGCGGCACGGCGAAGGCGACGGCCTCGTAGCCGGGTTTCCCGGTCCGTCCGGGCTCCGCGTTCTGGTCGGGAAAGACGGTGAACACCGAGCCCGGCGAGCCGGTCGCGTCGCCGAAGTAGAGGTGGTACCGGAGGCGGTCCTCGTAGTTCACCGTCCGGCGGAGCAGGCGGAGCCCGAGCGTCCCGCCGTAGAAGGCGGCGTGGGCCTCGGGGTCGCCGACGATCCCCGTGACGTGGTGGAGCCCGGGGGTGTCAGAGAGCATGGGGACGGTCGGCGCCGCGCGGGAAAGTCGGTGTCGGTGGGGGCGATCGCCGAGGCTCGCGATCGAGGCCTCAGGAGAGCCACAGCAGCCGCACGTTGCTCGCGGTGAGGTACGTCCCGGTCGCCGTGAGCAGCACCGGCGGGAAGTAGTACAGCAGGCCGTCGCCCTCGCGCGCGCCCTCGACGCTGATCCAGAGCATGACGAGGTAGACGGCGATCTTCAGGGCGACGAGCCCGGAGAGGCCGAACGACTCCAGGGCGACCCGCACGACCGGGTTCGCCTCCTCGATCGTCGGGACGTATCGGAGGAAGGCGATCGTGGAGACCACGTCCCCGACGCCGTACGTCGCGGTCGCCGCGATCCACAGCCAGTAGAACTCGTTCGGTCGCCGGCGGTAGGCGGGGCGCCGACGGGACCGGTCGCGGGATCTGACCACGCTCAGAGCTGTCGGCCGCCAGACGTGAATCTGCCGGTCCGCGGAGCCGCCGAAGCCCGCACCGCGTCCGGGGCCCCGCAGCCTTCCAGCCGACTTAAGAGGGATCGCGCCGTCTCGCCGGGCGTGACGGAGCCGTCGACCCGCGAGGAGAAGCTGGAGCTCGGCGTCGAGCTGCTGGCCCATCTCGAACGCGAGGAGCTCGACCTCGCCGCCGCGGTCGACCGGATCGAGACGATCACGACGAGCCCGGCGCTCACCCGCGACATCCTCGACGCGGCCGAGAAGCGCGGGATCATCGACCGCGAGGGCGCCCGACTGCGGGTACGGCGTAACGGGACCTACGTCGAGTACGACAGCCAGGTCGTCGCGCGCGAGGGCGACTTCGAGTGCCGGCGGTGCGGCACGTCGATCTCGACGGGCCACTTCATCCGGCTGGACGCCGGGGAACTCGGCCCCTTCGGCTCCTCGTGTATCCGGAAGGTGACCGGGCGGGAGTCGGAGTCGCCCTCGGAGTCGGAGTGAGCGCGGCCTCGGCCGCTCGCCCGCCGTCCGACCGTCGACCGAACTCGCCGGAGTATTTACGTCGGCGCCCGAAGCGACGGTAATGACCGCGCCGAACCGGAACGTGCTGTGGGCGAACGCGCTCGTCGACGAGCTCGTCGCCGCGGGCGTCGACGCCGTCGTCGCCTCGCCGGGCAGCCGCTCGACGCCGCTGACCGTCGCCGCCGCGGGCCACGAGGAACTCACGGTGTTCTCCCAGTTGGACGAGCGCTCAGCCGCGTACTTCGCGCTCGGCCGTGCCCGCCGGACCGGCCGCGTGACGCCGCTGATCTGTACCTCGGGCACCGCCGCCGCCAACTACCACCCCGCCGTGATGGAGGCGAGCGAGGCCCGCGTCCCGCTGCTCGCGCTCACCGCCGACCGCCCGCCCGAACTGCGCGACTCCGGCGCCAACCAGACCGCCGATCAGGAGAAGCTGTACGGCGATGCCGTCCGCTTTTATAAAGACCTCCCGGAGCCGGCCGCGAACAACCGGGCGCTCCGCTCGCTTCGCACCACCGTCGCCCGCGCCGTCGCGGCTGCGGAGGGCGCCGACCAGGGACCGGTCCACCTCAACGTGCCGTTTAAAAAGCCGCTGGAGCCGACGCCGGTCCCGGGCGACGTGCCCGACGACCTCCCCGAGGCGGCCGAGCGCGGCCGCGACGCCCCCTACGTCGACGTGACGGCCGGCGCCCCCGAGCCGGGCGACGACGAGCTGCGCGCGCTCGCGGCCGAACTGGGCGACGCGGACCGCGGCCTGATCGTCGCCGGCCCCGCCGACCCGCCGGGCATCGACCCCGAGTCGGTCACTGCGCTCGCGCACGCGACCGGGTTCCCCGTGCTGGCCGACCCGCTCTCCGGGCTCCGGTACGGCGGGCACACGCGCGTCGCGCCCGTCGTCGGGAACTACGACGCGTACCTCTCGGCAGACCTCGCGGGCGGCGGGGAGGAGGGAGACGGCGACGCCGCGGGGGCGGCTCGTGAGTGGGCCGACCCCGACCTCGTCCTCCGGCTGGGCGCCTCGCCCACCTCGAAGCGCCTCCGGAAGTACCTCGCCGAGACCGGCGCGGACCAGTACCAGGTCGACCCCGCGGGGCGCTGGCGCGAGGCCGAGTTCGCCGCGACCGACCTCGTCGTCGCCGAGCCGAGCCGGCTCTGCGCCCGCCTCTCTCGGCTCGTCGGGGGCGGGAGCGGTGAGCCGGACTGGCGCGCGCAGTGGGAGGAGGCGGACCGCGTCGCCGAGGCGGTTCACGTTCGGGATGCGGACGGAGGAGACGACACGGACGCGGCGGCCGACGTGACCGCGAGCGACGAGGCGGACGCCGGCTTCCACGAGGGCGACGCCCTCCGCGCCGTCGCGAGCGCGCTCCCCGACCCGGCGACGCTGTTCGTCTCGAACTCGATGCCCGTCCGCGACCTCGACCGGTTCGTCGGGCCGACGACCGCGAACGTCACCGCGCTCGGCAACCGCGGCGTCTCCGGGATCGACGGGATCGTCTCCAGCGCGCTCGGCGCGGGGAGCGGGACCACGGACGACCTCACCCTCGTCGTCGGCGACATCGCCCTGTACCACGACTCGAACGGCCTGCTCGCGGTCGACCGCTGCGACGTCGACGTGACGGTGGTCGCGGTCAACAACGACGGCGGCGGCATCTTCCACAAGCTCCCGATCGAGTCGTTCGAGCCGCCGTTCACCGAGTCGTTCAAAACGCCGCACGGGCTCGACTTCGAGCCGCTCGCGGAGCTTCACGGCCTCGGCTACGAGCGGATCGACGCGCGCCCCGACGCGCTCGCGGACCGCGGCGAGACGCCGGCCGAGCGCGCGCGGGCCGCCGCTGACGACGTCGGAGCCGCCGTCTCGCGGGCGCACGGGGACGACGGGTCGCACCTGATCGAGGTCGACACGGACGCCGAGGCCAGCCACCGGACGCGGGAGCGGCTCGCGGCCGCGGTCGAGCGCGCGGTCCACGGCGAGAGCGCGGCGCGTGGCGAGGGGTCGGACTCGTCGTAGTCGCGCGGGTCCGAGCCGTCGTGATCAGGGGACGATCGGGCTCGGTCCCTCGCCGCGGCGCTCGCCGAGCGAGACCCCGGCGTACGCGACGACCGCGAACTGGATCCCGACGCCGAGGCTCGCGCCGAGCGCGAAGACGGCGGTGGCGACGGGGCCGCGGTCCGGACCGAGGTACCAGAGGACGACGGCCGAACCGAGCAGGAATGAGGCGGTCGCGCTCGCGCCCGTCGCCAGCGCGGTCAACGTGGCTGAGACGTCGGCGTCCCCCAGGCCGGCGAGGAGCGCGGCGCCGAACAGCAGGCCGTAGACCAGCAGGAACGCCGTGAACTGGGCGCTCACGAGGTACGTCGAGAGCGCCTCGGCCGACGGGAGCGAGACGGGGGATTCGAGGAGGATCGGCGAGAGCCGTCTGATTCCGCTGACCGCGAGCGCGACGATCGCGGCGACGATCGGAGGGAGGGCTGCCGTGCGCATACCCGTGAGCCCACGTCGACATCACTTATAAACCTCGATCGTGAGGGGGCGCCGGACGGCCCTGTTCCCGACTCACTCCACGTCGAGGACCGCCTCCGCGCGCACGTCGCGGTCCGTCGCCGTCGCCTCGCCCACGACTCGGTAGGTCCCCGAGGGCGGGTCCCGCCACGTCGCCTCGTAGCCGACCGCCTCGCCCGGGCCTATCGCCTCGCTGCCGAGCGCCTGCGTGAACATCCGGCCCGCGCCGTAGCGCCAGACCGGATCGTCCCCGTCAGCGGCCGAGCCCTCCGCACCCTCGTCCGCCGGGTAGGCGGTGAACTCCGCGCGCTGGCCGGTGCGGAAGTCCAGCGTGACCGGCTCCGAACCCGCGTTTTCGATCCGCAGCGAGAGCGCCACCCCGTCGTCGGCCTCGGTCGCCGCGAGCGCCGCGTCGAGCATGGTCGCGTCTGCGAGGCCCGCGAGTAAAATACCTCGGCGGGCCCGTTCCGCAGATCCGCTCGGGAGGGGGACCGAGGCGGTCGACGACGCCTATAAGCCCCGCCTTCCCCTACCTCGCGGCGTGCAGGTCGTCGGCTACGAGACGGACGGTGCGAGCGGCTCGCCCGACACGGACGGCGACTCGGAACGGGCTCCGACCGCCGAGGCGGACGGACCGATCGGCGGCGGGCTCTACGTCGCGAGCGGCGGCAGCGTCGACTACGTGGACGCGGGCCCGGGCACCGAGCTCGCCTTCGGGCTCGGCGAGCGGCGCTGCGCGGGGACGGTCCACGAAGGCGATCATATCGCCTGTGACGCGTCGGACGCGCCGTACTGCGACGACCACTCGCACGTCTGGGTGTGCGCGCGGTGCACCGGGACGTGCCTGAAAGACGAGATGGACTGCCACGAGACGCACGCGATGTACCTCGCCGCGTTCGCGCCGGACGTGCTGAAAGTCGGCGTCACCAGGGAGTGGCGACTGGGCACTCGCCTCCGCGAGCAGGGCGCCGACCGCGCGGCCCACATTCGGACCTTCCCGAACGGGCGGATCGCCCGCGAGGTGGAGGCGGAGCTGGCCGCCGGCGACGACCTCGTCGACCGCGTCCGCGTCCCGACGAAGCTCGACGGGTTCGGACGCGCCGTCGACGACGCGGCCTGGGAGGCACTTCTCGACCGATTCGACCCGATCGAGCGGTTCGACTTCGACTACGGGCTCGACCTCGACGAGCGCCCCGTCGCGGAGACGATGGCGGCGGGGACCGTCCGCGGCTGGAAGGGGCGCGTACTGGTGCTCGACCGCGGCGGCTCGACGTACGCCGTCGACGCGCGCGACCTCGTCGGCTACGAGCTGACGGACGCGATGCCCGAACGAGAGCTCCAGTCGAGCCTCGGGGCGTTCGGCGGGTGACGGGGGGCGTCCTCTCGCTTTTGTTCGGCGACCCGTTCGCCGCGATGAACACGGTCGGGCTGGTCGCGTTCGCGCTGGTCGGCGCGAGCAAGGCGGTCCGCGAGGAGTTCGACCTCTTCGGCGTCGCGGTCGTCGGGCTGGCGATGGCGTTCGCCGGCGGGGTCACCCGCGACCTCCTCGTCGCGCGCGTCCCGCTCGCGCTGCGCTCGCCGGTCGAGATACTCCTCGGGCTCGTCGGCGTCGCGCTCGCGGTCGGACTGAGCGCGTGGCTCGCCAGCCCCGACGAACACCCGGTGACGCTCGTCGCGGACGCCGTCGGCCTCGCCGCGTTCGCCACGACCGGGGCAATCGTCGCGACGGACGCGGGGGTGTCCGTCTTCGGCGTCGTGGCCGTCGCGACGATCAACGCGGTCGGCGGCGGCGCGCTCGCCGACATCCTCCTCGACCGCGCGCCGTTCATCCTCTTCGAGGACTTCTACGCGAGCTGCGCCGTGCTGGGCGGCGTCACGTACTGGCTGGTCGGCGCGCTCGGCGGGCCCTCGGGGGTCGCGGCCGCGACGTGCGCGGCGGTGACGGTCGGCCTCCGGCTCGTCGCCGTCGCTCGCGGGTGGCGGCTCCCGACCGCGAAGCGGTTCGGCGACCGCTTCGGCGGCTGATCTCCTCAGCGACCCGACCGCTCGGCCCCCGACCGCTCAGCCCCCGACCGACTCAGCGACCGAACCCCTCGACCGCGACGACGCGCCGCACGCCGAGGTACGCGGCGGCGGCGATGGCGGCGTACGCGACCACGAGGACGCCCGTCGTCGCGTCCGCGCTGTCGATGGCGAGCCGCGCCACGGCGTTCGCGGGGCCGCCGGCCATCGCCGTCGCGCCGCCGAACAGCACGAGGACCGCGACCGAGTAGAGCAGCTGCGCCGCCTGTCGGTCGGGCGCGACGGCCGCGATACCGACCGCGACGGAGACGACGAGCGTCGTCAGCGCGGTCATCAGCGCCAGGATCGGGCCGACGTTCGCGACCGAGGTGCCGTTCGCCTCGAGGAGGAGGAGCCACAGCAGGGCTTGGCCCGGAGCGATCCCGATCGCCGCGGCCGCCTTCCCGTCGACGATCTCGGCGAGCGTGACGGGCGCGACGCGGAGCAGCTCCATGGTCCCCTGATCGAGCTCCTCCGTGATCGAGTCGACGATCAGCGACCCCGAGATGAACACCGGGAGGAAGACGAGCAGGGGGATCAACACGGTGTACGTGAACGTGAAGTACGGGCTGGTGTCGCTCCGGTCGGGCAGGGGGAGCGGCGACTCCTCGAGGGAGGAGGCTCGGGCGTCGCGCTCGTTCAGCTCGTAGGTCCGCAACAGCTCGCGCAGCTGCACCACGATCACCGTCGTCTCCACGGTGGCGTCGGGGGCGGTGACGGCGGCCGACACCCGCCCGCTCTCCGCGCGGCTCGTGACCACCACCGCGTCGGCCGCGTTCCGCTCGAACGCGCTCCGCGCGGCGCCCGCGTCCTCGTACGGCGTGACCGAGGCGCCCGGAACCTCCGCGGCGGCGCGCTCCAGGTCGTCGACCGCGTCGCCCGCGGCCGCGACCTCGATCTCCGCGCCGCCGAGCGCGCCCGGATCGTACATCGAGACGAGCCCGACGACGAGGAACGACGAGAACATCGCGATGAACAGCTGGATCCCGATCGCCAGTAGGATCGTCTTCTCGGCTCGCAGCCCGGCGAGCTCCCGCCCGGCGATCGTCAGGCGGCTATCCAAGGCTCACCACCCCGACGTTGTACGCGGCGTGGCCCAGCGTCGCGAGCGTCAGCGCCAGCGCGTAGGCGGTCCGGCCGCGGCGCGCCCCGAGGGCGGCGACGCTCGTCGCCGTCGCGTGGAGGACGAGCGGGGCGAAGAACAGCGCCGCCAGCGCGAGCGGCGGCAGGCCGGAGAGCCCGGCAACGTCGGCGAAGGCGGCGCGGCCGAGGAACAGGTCGGTGAGGCCGACGGCCTGAACGACCGCGGTCGCCTTCTCCGCGAGGAAGAACCCGGTCCCGGAAGCGAGGCCGACCGCGAGCGCGACCCGATCGGTCCGCTCGAAGACGCCGCGCTCGAAGCCGGCGTAGAGGCCGACGCTCTTCGCGACCTCCTCGATGAACGCGATGGTCACGAGCAGCACCGGGATCGACACGGTGACCGGCAGCGCGAACAGCACCGCGACGGCCAAGAGCTCCGCGACGAACACGAAGGGGATCGTACAGGCGGTGAGGAACGCGACCGAGCCGAGCGCGCGGAGCCGGTCGCGGTCGAGGAGCCCGCCGCCGACTCCCCCGCCGACCGGGACAGCGGAGAGCCGTACCGCGAGCGCGTCGAGGAACTTCCGCGTCACGGGCTTCTGCGAGAACATGTCCTCCTCGCGGTAGACGCCGAGGCCGAGGCCGAAGAGGAGGGCGGCGCCGACCGCCATCGGCGCGGTCGAGAAGAGGACCTCGCCGGCCGAGACGGCCTCGCCCTGGAGGTCGAAGACGACGAGCGTCAGCGGTGAGACGAGCGCGACGGGCGTCACGTTCGTGAAGATGGCCGGGACGAACGCGTAGGTGGTCAGGAGCACGCTCACGCCGACCGTGACGAAGGTGAGCTCCTTGAACGAGCGCGCGAACATCGCGCCGACGAAGGTGGCCCCGAGGAACGTCGCCGCGACCGGCGCCACCGCGACCACCGAGAGCGCCCCGCCGCCGACGAGGAGCGCGATGAGGCTCGTGACGACCGCGGCGGCCGCCGCGTACGGCAGCGTCTTGCCGGCGACGATCTCCGCCGGCGACAGCGGCGTGACGAGCAGCGGCTCCCCCCGGCGGTTCGTCCGCTCGTCGAGGATCGAGGAGCCGTACGCCTGGATGAGGAAGTTCATCGGCACGAGGAAGACGAACGCCAGCAGCAGCGAGGTGAACGGGAACGGCGGCGTGAGAGACCCGGGCGAGCCGACCGTGTTCGCGCCGAAGGCCGCGCCGCCGATGGACGGCACCGCGAAGCCGCCGTCGTCGTCGGAGTCCGCGCCAGAGCCGACGGACCCCGCGTCGCCGGTGCTGTCGCCTCCCTCGCCGCCGCTCGTGCCGTCGCCGCCGTCGCTCCCGTCGTCGCCTCCGCCGGTCCCGGCGTCCGACCCGTCCGTCGACCCGCCGTCGCTCCCCCCGTTGCTCCCGCCGAGCGTCGCGCCGTCGTCGACGCCGGTCGTTCGGCCGACGTACCGGAGCGTGACGACGACCGGGAAGGCGGCCGTCCGGTTCGGCTCGGCGCGCATCAGTCGCTCGTTGTGCGACGCGACGGCCTCGCGGACCGACGCGGCCGCCGCCTCGCCCTTCTGCGTGTCGCTGGCGCGCACCACGACCTCATCGACGTCGGCGGCGTCGATCGATCCGTCGTCGCCGGAGCCGGGTCGCACCACCGTCACCACGACCGCGTCGGCGGAGTCGCCGAGCGACGCCGACCCGGCCGAGACCGGGCGCAGCGACGGCGCGTCCTCGATCGCCTCTGCGTACGGCGACTCGGCGTCGACGCCGACGCGGTACACGTCCTGGTCGACGTCGAGCCCGGCGACACCGGTCGCCACGCCGACGCCGACGACGCCGCCGGCGACGAGGAGGAGGGCGACCCCCGCCGCGAGCGTCCGGCGGTCGACGCCCCCCGACGCGCGGGCGGACTCCCACTTAGCGACTCGGAGGACGCGGCGGACGCCGACCGCGAGGCGTCGGCCGACGCGGCGGAACCCGTCGATCACTCGGTCGCCTCCGTCGCCGCCGGCCTCGCCGTCTCGGTTTCCGATTCGTCGCCGTCGCCATCGCCGTCGGCGTCGCTCTCGGCGTCGGTTCCATCACCGCCGGGGTCGCCGGTGTACCGCCCGGGCATCGGTCGCCCGACGATGTCGAGGAACACGTCCTCGAGGCTCGGCTCGCGGCTCCGGATGTCGACGACCTCGCCGCCGGCGTCGCCGGCGGCCTCCCGGACCGCGGCGACCGCGTCCATGCTCGGCACGGTCGTCCGGAAGCGGTCGCCGACCTCCTCGGTCGTCGCGTCGAGCTCGTCGAGCGCGGGCGTCGCGGTCGGCTCGACGTCCGTGAACACGCGGTACGTTGTCTCGCCGTGTCGCTCGCGGATCCCGTCGACGCTCCCGCGGGCGACGATCCGGCCCTCGTTCATCACGACGACGCGGTCGCAGACCGACTCGACGTGGTAGAGGTTGTGCGCGGAGAAGACGACGGTCTTGCCCGTCTCGCGGAGCTCGCGGGTGAACGCCAGCACCGAGTTCGTCGTCACGGGGTCGAGCCCGGACGCGGGCTCGTCGTACACCAGCACGTCCGGGTCGTTGACGAGCGAGCGCGCGATGGCGACCTTGCGTTTCATCCCCTTCGAGACGTCGCCGAGGCGGCGCTCGCGGTGGTCCAGTTCGAGGCGGTCGAGCGCGGCCTCGATCCGCTCGTCGGCGACCTCCCGGGGCACGTCGTAGAGGTCGGCGAAGAAGCGGAGGTACGACAGCGCGGTCATCTCCTCGTACAGCGGCGACTCCTCCGGCAGGAACCCGAGGTGCCGGCGCATCTCGGGGTCCGAGGCGTCGAACCCGGCGACGGTCACCTCGCCGTCGGTCGGCTCGACGAGGCCGGCGAGTATCTTGAGCGTCGTCGTCTTCCCGGCCCCGTTCGGGCCGACGATCCCGAACACCTCCCCGTCGTCGACGGCGAAGTCGCTGTCGACCACGGCCGCGAAGTCGCCGTACGTCTTCCGCAGCCCCGAGGCCTCGATCATGCGCTCGGGTCCGGCGGCGGCCGGGTTAAACCCACGCCCGCGGTTATCGGCGGCGAGAACGGCCCCGTCCGCGTCAGTCGGTGTACGGCTTCTCGATGTTCGCGTCGCCGCTGATGTACGCGTTCATCCGGCGGGTGATCCCGTCGAACAGCGTGATGAGCGGCGAGAGGACGCGCTCGACCAGCCGGACCGGCGACGCGACCCGCAGCGACCACGCCTCGGCGTTTCCGAGCCCGAACGCCTTGGGGACGATCTCGCCGAACACGAGGACGAGGAAGCTCGTACACAGCGTCGTCGCCACGATCGCCGCCCCCGGCGGGAGATAGCTCGCGATCAGCACGGTCACGATGCTCGAGATGGCGATGTTGACGACGTTGTTTCCGACGAGCAGCGTGACGAGGAGGCGGTGCGGGTCGTCGTGGAGCTCCTTCAGAACGTGCCCCCGCGGGTCGTCCGCGGCGGCCTGTCGCTCGAACCACTCGGCCGGCAGCGAGAAGATGGCGGTCTCAGAGCTCGAGAAGAACGCGCTGAGCGCCAGCAGCACTGTCACCGTTGCGACCCCGGCCACCCCGAGTGTGACGCCGACCATGGCGCGTGTTTAAAAACGAGGTCAAAGAGGGTGTCGGCCGGACGCCGGTATTCAGCTGGCAGGCGAACCGCTCCCGGTCCGGGACGCGTCTCGATCCGGGATGCGTGGCGGTGTCGATCCGGTATGCGTGGCGGTATCGATCCGGTCGCGCGACAGTGTCGATCCGGTATGCGTGGCGGTATCGATCCGGGACCCGTGGCGTTGCCAGTCTGCGGCTTCGCCGGGGCGCAGCAATCGCAGAAATCGGAACGCCGTACTACTCCTCTTCTTCCTCTTCCTCGACCGGCTCTCGGCCGCGTTCCCAGACGGCGTCCGCCGAGGTGTCGTTCGGTGCGGTGTGCGAGACGTCTTTCATGGTATCACGGTCGCTTGCCATATTGCCCTCCGATAGCTCGGAACCCCGTATTAACCCTTCGTGGAAAGAGATAATGAGACCTGATACCATATAAGGTATTAATATTGAACACGCCGGAGACGGTCCGGTCGGTGAGCGAATTACGAATTAGTGGCGGTTAGATCGTCGAAAAACGGACGAACGTACGAATATGGGCGGCGGACCGCAGCGATGAGGCGTCCGGCCGCCGGATGAGGTCTCGTGTTCGAAAACCGCACCGCGGCCGGAAACGTCGACCGCGACGGCCGGGCCTCCGTGGTCCGAGAGGGGGCGACGCTCGCGGTCGGTCGCGACGTCGACGCGTCACCGGAGCGGACAGCGAGGGCGCTCCGCGACACGCGGCGGTGGCCCGACTGGAGTCCGTCCGTCAGCGGCGTCGAGAGCACGGACCGCTACGTCGAGGACGGAACGACCGGACGCGTCCGGGTCGCGGGCGCCCGGGTTCCGTTCCGGGTGACGGCCGCGACGCGCCTCCGGTGGGACTGGGAGGTCGCGCGGATCCCCGCGACCGGGCACAGGGTCGACCGGTACTCGGGGGATCCGGACCGGTGTCGGGTAGTGATCGAGGTCCCGCTGATCGCGGCCGCGTACGTCCCGGTCTGCCGGCGCGCGCTCGACCGGTTCGCGGCGCTCGTCGAGGGGGAGTGACTCCGACGGGGTCCGGTCGTTGAGACGCCCGAGCGACTCAGTTCTCGTACCCCTTCTCGAACGGGTCGATGACCTCGCTGCCCGGCTCGTCCTCGTCGCGGGTGAAGCCCGGTCCCTGGGTCGCCAGTTCGAAGACGAGCCCGTCGGGGTCGGTGAAGTAGACGCTCTTGAAGTAGGTGCGGTCTTTCACCTCGGAGACCTCGACGCCGTGGTCCTCGAGGTGCGCCTGCCACTCCTCCAGCGTCGCCTCGTCTTCGACGCCGAACGCGAAGTGGTGGCTCGCGCCCGGGCCGGGCGTCCCCTGCGAGTCCGGGTACTCGAAGTAGGTGACGTTGGTGCCCGGCTCGCCCTCGGGCGTCGGCGAGAAGTAGTAGTGCGGCGTCCCGGGGTCGTCGTAGTTCTGGGTCCGCTTGACCGTGTGCCAGCCGAGGACGTCCTCGTAGAACGCGGTGGTCTCCTCGATGTCAGTACAGACGTTCGTGACGTGGTGGAGCCCGGTCGTCGGCGGCGCGTCGGTCATGGTCTATGCGAACGGTTGTCGGGAGGGCAGTTAGTCGTACTGGCGGCTCGAAGCGGTCGCGTGGCGGTTCGAAACGGGAAGGCGCGTGCGCGTCGGTCGGGGGAATTCGCGTGTGCGGCTCAGAACAGCCCGACGCCGACCGCGTACGGCCACGAGCTCCCGCCGACGGCGAGGAACGCCAGCGCGGCGCCGGCGCCGTACACATTCTTCAGGAAGCCCGTCATCTCGTTCTGCTTCTCCTCGGGGTCGTCCATCGACCAGAAGTCGTGCATCGTCACTGCGGAGACGAGGAGGAAGAACGCGAGTGCGCCCGCCGAGAGGACGGGGAAGGCGCCGGCCGCGACGCCGAGACCGCCGAGGACGAGGACGGCGCCGGAGGCGATCACCGAGAACCGCGGCGCCGGCAGGCCCTTGAACTCGGCGTAGCCGGCCATCGTTTCGAGGTCCATGAAGTGGTTGAGGCCCATGAACGCGAGCGTCGCGCCGAAGACGATTCGGCCGAGCAGGAAGAGTTCGCCCGCGAGAGGGGTGTCGAACTGGAGCGGTAACGTCGCGATTTCAGCTAACATCGTGTAACCTGCTATACGGACGTAACCTATTTATCGCTTCCCGGACAATACGGTTAGTAGGTAACACCGATGTCATCACAGGACCTTTCGGCGGCGGAGTCGGCGGAGACGGCGGATTCGGGCGCTGACGCGACGACGGATTCGGGCGCTGACGCGGCGCCGGAGGCGACGGCACCCGACACGCCCTGCCCCGTCATCGACTCTATCGAGCAGATCGGATCGCAGTGGCGGCTCGTCGTCCTCCACGAGCTGTTGAACGGCGAGGCGCGGTTCAACGAGCTCAAACGCGAGACGGACGCGAACGCTCGGACGCTCTCGCGCGTGCTCGACGACCTCCAAGAGACCGGGTTCGTCGACCGGCGGCTGGAGGAGGACTCGCCGGTCGCGACGTACTACAGTTTAACTGATAAAGGCGAGTCGCTCGCGCCCGTCTTCGAGGAGATCGACGAGTGGGCGCACGAGTGGCTGGCCGAGTGCGACGCGTGAGATCTGAGTAACCCTCTCACCGGTTCTTTATAAGTAATCCCAGCGCCAGTGGCGGTTTATTTATAAAACATTGTCAGCGGATAGACGGCGGACACCTCCAAAACCCCAGCCGCTCATTTATCAATGATCGACATCGGATCTGCGGCGGACACCTCCAAAACCCCAGCCGCTCGCTTATAAATGATCGACGATGGACCCGCACCGGACACCTCCAAAACCCCAGCCGCTCGCTTATAAATGATCGACGATGGACCCGCACCGGACACCTCCAAAGCCCCAGTCGCGAGGCGGGCGCACGCTCGCTGCGGTCCTCAGTCGCTCGCTTCGCTCGCTCCTTGCGGTCCTTACGTCGCCTGCGCCCGCCTCGCGACTGCCCCTTTGAGTCCCGCCCCGCACGGCACCGCACAGCGCCTCTCACCTCCCCAGCCTCGTCAGTCGCCCGTCGCTTCGCTCCGGGCGACTGACTCCCTCGCGCGTGCTGCCTCGCGGCCGCCGAGGGCGGCCGCTCGCAGGCACGCGCCACCGCACCTCCTCGTTTATTTATAAACCATCCCGCCGCGAACGCGTTCCGCCGCCGAAACGCACACCCTTCTCCGGCGCGTAGCGATCGGCGTGTACGCCGGACTGAAGAACACTCCCTGCTGTCTGTGCGGCCGCGAGGAGACGCACACGCGGATCGCGGTGCCGCCGCGGGCGCTCCGGCTCATGGAGAACGGCGGGCCGATCGCGTGGCGCGACGTGGTCGGCACCGTGACGCTCCGATTCTGCGCCGACGACTGGGACCTCGTGAGCGACCTCGCCGTCGAGATGGACACCCATCCCCTCTCACGGTGTAACGCCGCGCACGTCTCTCTGGACCTCCGCGAGGACCACGAGGCGCTGCTGTCGGCGACGAAGGCCGAGACGGACCAGACCGAGCTGGAGGCGCGCCTGGTTCGCGAGGCCGAAGCGACCCTGGACGCGGTCGACGACCCGTACACCGAGGAGCGCGACGTGGTCGAGGCCGTCGTCGTGTTGCGCGCGCTGGAGGAGCTCGGCGTGCGAGACGGGCCGGGCCGCGCCGACGCGGACGCCGAGAAATCGACGCCCGCGGACGACGACTGATACGAGCCCTCTACCGCCTGATCTCGAACCCCTCGGCGCCCTCCGGCTCGCCGTACTCGGCGTCGACGTCCTCGACAGCCGCGGCCTCGCTTCCGGTCTCGCACCACGCCACCATGTCGCGGACGTCGCCCTCTGCCCCCTCGAAGACGGCCTCGACCCGGCCGTCGTCGAGATTCCGCACCCAGCCGTCGACGCCCGTCTCGCGGGCGGCGTCGCGGGTGCTCGCCCGGTAGAAGACGCCCTGAACGCGGCCCGAGACGAAGACGTGCGCCCGAACGCGGTCGGTCATCGCTCGGTCGTGCGGCCGCCTGCCTGATAAACGGCCCGCCCGCGACCGACCGCCGACCGACCGTCGACCGACCGTCGACCGACCGCCGACCGACCGCCGACCGACCGTCGACCGACCGCCGACCGACCGCCGACCGACCTGCCGCCCGCAACCGACGCCTACTAACTCCCGGGCGCCGAGGTGGGCGACATGGACCTGTTCGGAACCGCCGGGATACGCGGCGGCGTCGAGGAGCGTGTCACGCCGTCGCTCGCGCTCGCCGTCGGGCGAGCCGTGGGCGCCGAGATCCGAAGCCGAGCCGACGAGTCGAGCCCCGAGCCGACGGTCGTCCTCGCCCGCGACGGCCGGGTGACCGGGCCGGCGCTCGCTGCCGCGATGGAGGCGGGGCTGGCGGCGGGCGGCGTCGAGGTGCGCCGCGCCGGGCGACTCCCGACGCCGGCGCTCGCGCACGCCTCGCGGGGCCGTTACGGGGTGATGCTCACCGCCTCGCACAACCCCCCGACCGACAACGGGATCAAGCTGTTCCGCGACGGCACCGAGTTCGACCGCGACGCGGAGCGCGCCGTCGAGGAGCGTGTCGCCGACGAGGCGGCCGTCGCCCCGTGGGACGAGTGGACCGAGGCGACCCGGACCGACCCCCTCGACGGCTACCTCGACGACGTCCGCGAGTACGCCGCGCGGTTCGGCGCGCCCCTCGACGGCCTGCGGGTCGCGGTCGACTGCGGCAACGGGATGAGCGCGCCCGCGACGCCGACCGTCCTCCGGGAGCTCGGCGCCGACGTCGTCACGCTCAACGGCAACGTCGACGGCCACTTCCCCGGCCGGGGGAGCAAGCCGACCCCGGAGACGCTCGCCGACCTCCGCGCGTTCGTCGCGGACGCCAACGAGGGGGTCGAGAACCCGGGGCGGCCGGCGAGCCACGGGAGCGACGGCGCCAAGGCGTGGGACGGCGAGGGAGGCGAGGCGGGCGAGACCGAGGGATTCGCCTTCGGCATCGGCCACGACGGCGACGCCGACCGGATCGTCATCGTCGACGCGGACGGCGAGGTCGTCCACGAGGACACGGTCCTCGCTGTGCTCGCGGAGCGGTACACCCGCGAGAGCGACGCCGCGGACCCCGTCGTGGTGACGACGCCGAACGCCTCCGGTCGGATCGACGAGCGCGTCCGGGCGGCCGGCGGCCGCGTCGAGCGCGTGCGACTCGGCGCGCTCCACGAGGGGATCGCGGCGGTCCGGGAGGACGCTGCGGAGGCCGGCGCCCTCGGCGAAGCGGGCGCGGTCGGTGAGTCGGGCGCCGCCGGCGAGGTCGGCGACGACACCCGCGTCGTCTTCGCCGCCGAGCCGTGGAAGCACATTCACGTCGCCTTCGGCGGCTGGATCGACGGCGTGGCCTCCGCGGCGGTGATCGCGCGCCTCGTCGCCGACGAGGGGCTGGAAGCGCTGCGGGCGCCGATCACGGAGCGCCCGTACCGCAAGGTGAGCGTCTCGTGTCCCGACGACGCGAAAGAGACGGTGATGGACCGGCTGGAGACGGCGCTCCCGGCCGCGTTCCCCGAGGCCGCGGTCGACACCGACCACGGCGTCCGGCTGGAGTTCGAGGACGCCTCGTGGACGCTCGTGCGGCCCTCGGGAACGGAGCCGTACGTCCGCGTCTACGCCGAGAGCGACGACGTCGACGACCTCGTCGCCGAGGTCGAGGGCGTCGTCGAGGACGCGGTCGCGGCGGCGTAGGCCGGGTGCGTTCGGTCGGCGCGGGAGTTCGGGAGTTCGGTCGGCGCGGGAGTTCGGGAGTTCGGTCGGCGCGGGAGTTCGGGAGTTCGGTCGGCGCGGGAGTTCGGGAGTTCGGCCACGTTCACAACCGTGAGAAATCCGGATACGTGGATCGGAATCCGGGGTCGAGCGGCGATTACCCCGAAATTCGGCCGGATGTTTTCACGAACGTGTCACCTCTGTGCGGCGGGAACGACGAATTTATGCCGCGTTCCGACGGGGTTACGAGTGAGATGGCATCCGACTTCGATCGGCGGCGGTTCATCAAGGCGGCAAGCGCAGCGGGCCTCGTCGGCCTCGCCGGGTGTAGCGGCGGCCCGAGCGGCGACGGCGGCGACGGGGGCGACGGCGACGTGCCGGCCCGGATCGGCATCGTCTACTCCGACGGCGGTCTCGGCGACAACTCGTTCAACGACGCGGCCCAGCAGGGCATCCTCCAGGCCGAAGAGGAGTTCGGCATCGCCTACGACGAGTCGGAGCCCGACGGCGCCGGCGAGTTCGAGCAGTTCCAGCAGCAGTACGCCGGGTCGACGGACCCCGCGTACGACCTGGTCTCCACCATCGGGTTCAACCAGGGCGACGCGCTCACCGAGACCGCGCCCGACTACCCCGACCAGGACTTCATGATCGTCGACACCGTCGTCGACGAGCCGAACGTCGCGAGCTACCTGTTCCGCGAACACGAGGGCTCGTTCCTGATGGGCGTACTCGCCGGCCACCTGACCGAGACCGAGTTCTCGGCGGGCGCCGGCGAGACCGATCCTGACTCGACGAACGTCGGGTTCGTCGGCGGCGTCGACAGCCCCGTCATCCGCCGGTTCCAGGCCGGCTTCGAGGCCGGGGTCGACTACGCGACCGACGACGTCGACGTCACCACGAGCTACGTCGGCAGCTACGCCGACCCCACGGGCGGTCAGGAGGCGGCGCTGTCGATGTACCAGAGCGGGGCGGACATCGTCTACCACGCCTCCGGCGCGACGGGCGTCGGCGTGTTCCAGGCCGCACAGGAGGAGGGTCGGTTCGCCTTCGGCGTCGACCAGGACCAGTCGATCTCCAACGAGTCGTTCGCCGACGTCATCCTGGCGTCGATGGTGAAACGCGTCGACACCGCGGTGTACGAGTCGATCTCGAACGTCATCGACGACGACCACCAGGGCGGCTCGACGACGGCGCTCGGGCTCGAATCCAACGGCGTCGAGTGCGTCTACGGCGACCAGATCGGCGGCGAGGTCCCGGACGAGATCACGACGGCCGTGGCGGACGCGCGCGACGAGATCATCGCCGGGAACATCGAGGTCCCGGAGACGACGAGCAACTGAGGCAAGACGGCGGCGGCGAGGCCCGGACGCGCGGTCCGAACCCACGCCGGCCGGGCGCGCGGTCCGAACCCGACGCGGGCCGGCCGCTCCGGACCGACACCGGGAACGCGGCTTTTCTGCGGATCCGGTCGGCCGAGAGACAGTATCGCGTGCAACGGCTCGGAATCCGCGCGTTTTTAGGCTCCGACGCGGAGTTACGGGTGAATGAACCCGGCGGTCCACTTGGACGGCATCACGAAGCGATTCCCCGGGGTCGTCGCGAACGACGACGTTGATCTCGCGGTTGAGCGCGGGAGCGTCCACGCCCTGCTCGGCGAGAACGGGGCCGGCAAGACCACGTTGATGAACGTGCTGTACGGCCTCTACCAGCCGACCGAGGGGACCGTCCGCCTCGACGGCGAGCCGCAGTCGTTCGACTCGCCGCGGGACGCGATCGACGCCGGCGTCGGCATGATCCACCAGCACTTCATGCTGGTCGACCCGATGACGGTGTGGGAGAACGTCGTCCTGGGCAACGAGCCGAAGACTTGGGGCGGGCTGCGCGTCGACAGGGAGGCGGCCCGCGAGGCCGTCGTCGAACTGAGCGAGCGCTACGGGTTCGACGTGGACCCGGACGCGACGATCGCCGACATCTCCGTGGGCGAACAGCAGCGCGTCGAGATCCTGAAGGCGCTGTACCGCGGGGCCGACGTGCTCATCATGGACGAGCCGACCGCGGTGTTGACCCCGCAGGAGGTCGACGAGCTGTACGGCGTCTTCGACGAGCTCACCGAGCAGGGGAAGACGATCATCTTCATCTCGCACAAGCTCGGCGAGGCGCTGTCGGCCGCCGACGACATCACCGTCCTCCGCGACGGGGTCAACGTCGGCACCGTCGCCGCGGCCGACGTGACGCGCGAGGAGCTCGCGGAGATGATGGTCGGCCGAGAGGTGCTGATGGACCCCGCGACGTCGCCGCAGGAGGCGGGCGACCGCGTGCTGGAGGTGACGGACCTCGACGTCGAGGACGACCGGGGCGTCGAGGCGGTCTCGGACCTCTCCTTCGAGCTCCGGGGCGGCGAGATCCTGGGGGTCGCCGGCGTCGACGGCAACGGCCAGTCGCAGCTCGTCGAGGCGATCACGGGCCTGCGCGAGGCGGCGTCCGGCGACGTCCGCTACCGCGGCGAGTCGATGGTCGGGAAGACGCGCCGCGACCGGATCGACCGCGGGATGGCGTTCATCCCCGAGGACCGACAGGAGCGCGGCCTCGTGATGTCGTACGACCTCGTCGAGAACGGGATCTTGGGGAGCCAACACGACCCGCCGTTCGCGAACGGCGGCCGGCTCGACTGGCCCGCCGCCCGCGACCACGCGGAATCCGTCATCGAGCAGTACGACGTTCGGCCGCCGGACGCCGACGCGGAGGCCGAGTCGCTGTCGGGCGGCAACCAGCAGAAGTTCATCGTCGGCCGCGAGTTCGAGCGCGACCCGGAGCTGGTCGTCGCCACCCACCCGACCCGCGGCGTCGACATCGGGTCGACGGAGTTCCTCCACGACCGGCTGCTCGAACTGCGCGCCGAGGGGAAGGCAGTCCTCCTCGTCTCCTCGAAGCTCGACGAGGTACAGGGGCTCTCCGACCGCCTTGCGGTGATGCACGAGGGCGAGTTCACCGGGATCGTCGACCCCGCGACCGTGACCGAGGAGGAGATCGGGCTGCTGATGGCCGGCGAGTCGCTCGACGACGACTCCGTCGAGGGGGCCGCGATCCACGACGCCGCGGGCGACGGGACGGACGACACGCCGGGCGACGGGATTGACGGCGCGGACGACGCGTCGCGCGACGGAATCGACGGAGCGACCGGCGGCGACGAGGGGGTGGACGCGTGAGCGACCCGGACCCCGACGCGGACGGGGATCCCTCCGTCTTCGCCCGCGTGGTCGCGCCGTTCGTCGACCGGAGCGTCGCGGAGCGGCTCGTCATCAGCGTCGCCGCCATCTTCCTCTCGATCCTCGTCGGCTTCGCGCTCGTGCTCGTCTCCGGCCGGATCGCCGAGTGTTCGACCGCGGCCTGGACGATGCCGATCACCGGGCTGGGGTTCTGTTATAACCCGTTCGAGGTGTACGTGGTGCTGTTCAACGGCGCGCTCGGCTACCCGTTCGCGGTCGGCGACCCCGGCCTGTTCAACCCGGGATGGACGCCGTTCAACCTCTCGTTCGGCCTGACGCTCTCGGAGACGACGCTTTTGATCTTCACCGGACTCTCCGTCGCCGTCGCGTTCCGCGCCGGGCTGTTCAACATCGGGACGCAGGGCCAGCTCGTCGTCGGCGCGCTCGCGACCGCGCTCACCGTCCTGGCGCTCGCGCCGCTCCTCCCGGCCGGCCCCGTCGCCGGCCTCGTGCTGATCGTCGTCGGGACCGCGGCCGGCGCCGTCGGGGGCGGTCTCTGGGGCGCGATACCCGGCGCCCTCAAGGCGTACGCCGACGCCAACGAGGTGATCACGACGATCATGCTCAACTTCGTCGCCGCGAACGTCGCGTACGTGCTCGTGTTGGAGGTGTTCCGCGCCGAGGGCTCCTCCGTGGTCGCCACCCGGTACGTCCCGGAGTACGCGCAGTTCCCGTCGGTGCTGTTCCCGGCGTCGACCGACTTCGCGCTGATCGCGCTGCTCGTCGGGGTCGCCTTCATCGGCGCGCTCTACTACTTCGTCGAGCACACGTCGCTCGGGTACGACCTCCGGACGAGCGGGGTCCAGGCCGCCGCGGCCGAGTACGGCGGCGTGAACGCGAAGCTCACGACCGTGCGGGCGATGACGCTGTCCGGCGCGCTCGGCGGCATCGGCGGCTCGGTGTGGGTGCTGATGTCCGAGGGGCGGTGGATGGCCTCGATCCCGGACCTCGGCTTCGACGGGATCACCGTCTCGATCCTCGCCGGGAACAACCCGATCGGCGTGCTGCCGGCGGCGTTCCTCTTCGGGATCCTAAAGGGCGGCGCCCTGGAGATCGGGTTCCGGACCGACGTCCCCACGGAGCTCGTCGCCGTGCTGCGCGGGCTCATCATCCTGTTCGTGGCGATGCCGGAGTTCTTCCGGATGATCGGCCGGTACGCCGGCGTCGGCGGCGCGGGCGGTGCGGGCTCGACAAAGCCGGACGAGTCCGCCGGCGGCGACGGGGGTGAGACCGATGCGTAACCCCCTCTCGCCGGCCTCGCTCCTCGAGAGCGCGAGCGAGTCGAGCTACGTGCGTTCGCTGGTCGTCGGCACCGTCGGGGTGCTCGCGGCCCTCGGCGTGCTTGGGCTCGCGTTCCCCGAGTCGGTCTTCGGCGACCTCGCCGGTATCGTCTTCTCGACGAGCACCGGGGCGTCGACGGCGCGGCTCGCGGCGCCCATCGTGCTCGCCGGGCTCGGCGGCATCTTCGCCGAGAAGTCGGGCGTCATCAACATCGGGCTGGAGGGACTGCTCATCATCTCGGCGTTCGTGTCGGTGTACGCCGCGTCGGTCGTGGGCGTCGGCAACGCCGTCCTCGGCGTCCCGGCGCTCGTGATCGCGTTCCTCGCCGGGATCGCGGCGTCGACGTTCCTGGCGGCGGTGTTCGCGGTCGTCTGCATCGAGTTCAAGGCCGACCAGATCATCGCCGGGCTGGCCGTCTGGCTCATCGCCCTCGGGCTCGCGCCGTTCATGTCGACGGTGTTCTTCGGCGGCGTCAACACGCCGAACCTCGGCGTGAGCGTCGGGTGGAAGTACTCCGCGACCATGGTGGTCCTCGCGACCCTCGGCTCGTGGTGGCTGCTGAACCGGACCGCGTTCGGGAAACATCTCCGGGCGGCGGGCGAGAACCCGAAGGCGCTCGACACCGTCGGCGTCTCCGTCTCGAAGGTGCGCTACGCCGGCGTCCTGCTCTCGGGCGTCCTCTCCGGGGTCGGCGGGTCGGCGCTGGCGCTGTCGATCGGCCAGTTCGTCGGCTCCGGCGAGACGATGGTCCAGGGGAAGGGGTTCATCGCCATCGTCGCGTACCTCTTCGGCAACTACAACCCGCTCGGAACGCTCGGCGCGGGCGTCCTGTTCGCCGGCCTCGACGCGATGCAGATCCGCCTCCAGCAGCTCGGCTACGCGATTCCGGACACGCTGGTCCAGACCATCCCGTACGTCGTCGTGATTGTCGTGCTCGCCTTGGTCGGCCGGACGCAGATCCCCGAGGCCGCGGGCGAGCACTACGAGACGGAGGAGTAGGTCGCGTCGGTGACCCGGCTCCGGGGCCGTCAGCCGGGCGCGCGGGCCCGTCAGTCCGACGCGCCGGCGTCGTCGGCCGGTGACGGAAGCCGCAGGTCCGCGAAGTCGTCCGCGTCTCCGACGCCCGTCACCAGCTTCACCTCGTCGGTGATCGGGACGCCGACGCAGGAGAGGCGGGCGTCCGCCTCGCGGATCTGCTCGTCGGTGAGGATCGACTGCCCGGGCATCGCCACGTCGCCCTCGACGACGACGACCGCGCAGTTCGAGCAGGCGCCGCCGCGGCAGGCGTACGGCCACGACCGACCGCCGCGCTCCGCGGCTTCGAGGATCGACTCGCCGGGCTCGACGAGGAACCGCCCGTACTCCGGGAGGTCGAGGTCGGCGTCGGCCGCCTTCGCGAAGAGGTCGTCGTCCTCGGTCGACCAGCCGCGCTCGGTCGCGGCGTCGTAATCGAGGTGGTAGACGGTCGACGGCGACCCNCCGTCGGACCACGTCCGCCGCCTCGTCGACCGGCTCGTCGTCGAGGTCGTCGAACCAGTCGCGCACCGTCTCGGGCGCGAGGTTGGACTCCGCGGCGACCGCCTCGATATCGACTCCTTCGAGCCGGGCGACGGTCGAGACGAATCCCGGCGAGTCGAGCGCTTCGATCGTCTCCTCGACCCACTCCTCGGAGCGATCGTACCACGAGGCGAGCTCTCTGGTCCCGATGCCACGGTCGTACGCGACGGCGATCATCAGCGCCGCGGTCGCCTCCGCCGAGCGGACCTCGGGGAGCCACGCGCGGAGCCGATCGGCGTCGACCCGATCGAGTTGGCCCATGTCGGAAACGAACGTCTCCGGGCCGTTAAACGGTGAGCCTGAACAGTTAGGCATCGGTCCGGAGAGCGACGGAAGACTGCTCGGCGCGAAATACGTCGCCGCGAGGCCGACCGAAACGGGAGCAAAGAGTTTTGCCGGGCGCACGACACGCTCCGGTAATGGATATCGACGAGTACGACGTCGTCGTGGCGGGCGCCGGGACCGCCGGCTGCTACGCCGCCGCGACGATCGCGAACGAGGGGCTCGACGTCGTCATCGTCGAGCGGAAGGACGCTGAGGAGGCCGGCCACATCGCCTGCGGCGACGCCCTGAAGGGCGCGGACGCCTTCCCCGAGGCGATCCCGAAAGACCGGCTCGAGCCCGCGTTCACGAACACCGGGGTCGACCACGGCCGCTTCGAGATCCCGCAGGAGGACACGGTCCTGGAGATCCCGGTCCCCGGCGAGCTCGCCGTCATCGACCGCTGGGAGTACGGCCGCCAGATCATCTCCGGCGCCGAGGACGCGGGCGTCGACTTCCACTACGACACCGTCATCAACGACGTGCTCCAGGACGAGACCGGCCGCGTCACGGGCCTCCACGCGGTGCGGAAGGGCGAGCCGCGGACGTACGCCGCGGACGTCGTGATCGACGGCGCCGGGTCGCTCTCGCTGCTTCAGGACAAGGCCGACTTCGAGGGGACCACCTTCGACACGAACGTCCGCTACTCGCAGTTCTGCTCGGCGTACCGCGAGATCGTCGACGTGCCGGAGCCGGTCGAGTGGGACGACGCCCTCGTGTTCAAGGCGACCGACCGCGCGGCGGGCTACCTCTGGTACTTCCCGCGGACCGCGACGGAGATCAACGCCGGGCTCGGCTTCCAGATGACCGAGGAGCCGATGCAGCTCGTCGAGTCGCTGAAGCAGGACCTCCGGGACCGCCCCGAGTTCGAGGGCGCGGAGGTGCGCGACAAGCTCGGCGCCGCGCTCCCCACCCGACGCCCCTACGACTCGGCGGTCGCGCCGGGGTACATGGCGGTCGGCGACGCCGCGGGCCACGTCAACCCGACGACCGGCGGCGGCATCGCGGGCGCGGCGTACGCGGGCAAGTACGCCGGCGAGCAGGCGGTGAAGGCGATCTCGGACGGCGACGTGAGCGAGGAGAACCTCTGGCGGTACAACACTCGCGTGATGGACCACTTCGGCGGGCGCTACGCCGGCCTCGACGTGTACAACGTCCTCTCGACCGCGGTCGACGTCGACGACCTGATGGGCCTGCTCGCCTCGCTGCCGGGCGAGAAGCTCGCGGAGGCGTTATACGAGGGGTCGACCTCGATGTCCTTCGGGCTCAAGGTGAAGGCCGCGATCAAGTCCTTCGGCTACTGGGGGACGATCCGGAACTTCTACCAGACGAAGTCGCTGGCAGACGAGCTGATCGGCCACTACGACGAGTACCCGACGAGCCCCGCCGCGATGGCGAACTGGACCCGCGAGCGCGACGACATCATGGACCGCGTCTACGAGACGACCGGCGCCGACGCGAAGTACTGAGGCGTGAGCGGCTACCGACTCACCACCGTCGAGACGGTGCGCGAGCGGGGCTCGTGGGCGTTCACGGCCCGCGAGGGCGACGCCGACCGCGAGGTGTTTCTCGTGCCGTGCGCGGACGGGCCGGATGGGGGAGCAGAGAGCGACGGGGACGGCGACGAGGGCCAGCCGGTCCGCGCGTGGATCAACCGTTGTACTCACGAGGACCAGCGGCTGTACCGGGAGGAGGTGGGCGCCGTGACGCGCGGCGGCTCCGTCGTCTGCCCGAAGCACGGCTCGGCGTTCGACGCCTGCGAGGGCTCCTGTGACAACGGCGAGGCCGCGGGCACGACGCTCCGCTCGATCGACGTCGAGGTGCGCGACGGCGCGGTGTTCCTCACGGACGACGACCTCACGTACCTCTACGAGGGGCTACCGGACGACGACGGCGACGACGACGGACCGGCGTCGAGTTCGCACCTGACGTTCTGAGCTGCGAGGGTCCGAGCGGCGGACTCGTGGTCGGCTCTTTTTAAATAGGCGACTCTGCGGTGACGTTCATCGAAGTCCCAGCCGCTCGGCTATACGGTTTTATTTATAAGTGACCGTTCGACACCAACACCGACACCACCGAAGTCTCAACCGTCCGATTGTACGCGGCCGCTTATAAATGACAGATTGAACCGATACCATCGAAGCCCCAGCCGCTCGGCTGTACGCGGTCGCTTATAAACAACCGACCGACACCGACACCACCGAAGCCCCAGCCGCTTGGCTGTACGCGGCCGTTTATAAATGACCGATCGACACCGACACCACCGAAGCCCCAGCCGCGAGGGCTCGGTGCGCTCGCTGCGCTCCTCGTCGCTCGTTTCACTCGCTCCTGCGGTGCTNTCCGCTCCTTCGCTGCGGTGCTTGGCGTCGCCTACGGTCCCCTCGCGGCTGCCCCTTTGAGTCCCCCCCCGAACCGCACCGCAGCCTCGAGCCTCCCCAGCCTCGTCGACCGCCCTCCGCGTTGCTCCGGGCGGTCGACTCCCTCGCACGCGCTCCTCGCGGCCGCCACCGGCGGCCGCTCGGAGGCGCGCGCCACCGCATTTGTTTATAAATGCCTTCGCGGACGTTTTTAAATACTGGTCGAAAAAGCGCTCCGGTGTCTTACGGCCGCGTCTCGGCGACCCGCCGGATCGCGCCGGCGATCACGTCGATACCGACCGCGATGTCGTCCTCGACCACGTCGAAGTTGGTCGTGTGGTGGCCGCCCGGATGGTCCGTCCCGACGCCGAGGTAGCAGGCGAGTCCCCCCTGCTCTTGGACGCGGTTCATCAGGTAGGTGGCGTCCTCGGAGCCGCCGAGGTCGTCGCTGTCGACGATGTTCGTGACGCCTTCGACGTCGCCCGCGGACTCCCGGACGAGCCCCGCGAGCGCGTCGTCGCTCGTCGCGCTGGGCGCCTCGCCGAGCGTCGACACGTCAACCTCGCAGTCGTGCATCTCCGCGGCCGAGTCGAGGATCCGGTCGGCGTGCTCGGACATGTACTCCGCCAGCTCGGTCGTCTGCCCCCGGAGCTCGCCCTCGATGTGCGACTCCTCGGGGATGATGTTCGTCGCGGTGCCGCCGCCGACGAGTCCCGCGTTCACCCGCGTGGGACCGTCGGCGTGCCGCGGGATGGCGTAGAGGTTCTGGACCGCCGCCGCCATCGCCTGGACCGTGTTCCGGCCCTGCTCGGGGCGCGCGCCGGCGTGCGCGGGCTCGCCCGTGAACTCCGCGAGGAAGTGCCGCACCGCGAGGAACCCCTCGACGCCGCAGACGACCTCGCCCGACGGGTGATCGAGGCCGACGTGGACCGCGTAGAGGTAGTCGACGTCGTCGAGGTGGCCCGACTCGGCCATCGGCTTCCCGCCGGCGACCTGCTCCTCGCCCGGCTGGAAGAACACCTTCAGCGTGCCGGAGAAGTCGGAGTCGAGGACGGCGTCGAGCGCGCCGAGCCCCATCGTCGCGTGGGCGTCGTGGCCGCAGGCGTGCATGAACCCCTCGTGCTCGGAGCGGAACCCCTCCGCCGCCGGGACGTGCTCGCCCGACTCCGACTCCGTGATCGGCAGCGCGTCGATGTCGACCCGCAGGCCGACCACGGGGCCGTCGCCGCGCTCGACGACCGCGACGCAGCCGGTGTAGCCGCCCGAGAGCTGGTCGAGCGTTTCGGGGTCCGCGCCCGCCTCGCGGGCCTGGTCCTCCCACTCCGCCAGCTCCTCGTCGTCCGGGACGTTCAGGCGCTCGTCGGTCGCCAGCGCGTCGGGCCCGACGTGGAGCGCCGTCAGGTCCCGCTCGCGGAGTTCCTCGACGATGCGTGCGGTGGTGTAGAACTCGCGCCACGCGGGCTCCGGGTGGCGGTGGAGGTCGCGGCGGAACGCGCGGTACTCGTGGGTGTCGAGAACGCTCATACCACCCGGTGGCCCGGCGACCGCTTAAACGATCGCCTCGCGGAGAGCCACGCCGGCCGGCGCGCTCAGAGACCGCCCGCGCTCGCCTCACTCCTCCGTCGCCCCCATGCGCTCGGTGTAGTCCCACGCGTGGAGTCGCTCGGGTTCGAC
Organism: Halorubrum distributum JCM 13561; assembly: GCF_000337395.1. Taxonomy (NCBI): domain Archaea; kingdom Methanobacteriati; phylum Methanobacteriota; class Halobacteria; order Halobacteriales; family Haloferacaceae; genus Halorubrum; species Halorubrum distributum. The sequence goes on along the minus strand of NZ_AOJF01000022.1, from coordinate 145,060 downwards.
CCGGATCTCCACCTCCTCGCGGTCGGGCCGCAGGAGCCGGTCGGCGGTCGCGTTGTCGGTCCCGCCGAGGTACTTGCTCAGGAGCGACCGGAGGAGCCGCTTGTCGTCGTCTGGGACGACCGTCGCTCGGCCGCGCCCGCGGACGCCCTTGTACGGCGGGTCGTTGGTCGACACGTCGAAGGAGACCTCGTCGTCGTGCTCGACGAACTCGACGAGGTCCGCGCTCGCGCTCGTCGCGCAGCGGATCGCGCCGGCGGGGTCGTCGGAACCGGTTTCGGCGTCGGCCCCGAATCCCGCGGCCGGGTCCCACGCGAACCACAGCGAGACGATCCAGGGGTGGTCGCTCGGCGTGCGGCAGCCGAGGCGAACCGGGACGCACGCGTCGGCGAGGAACTCGTCGACGCGGTCGCGGTCCCACGGGCCGGTCGGGTCCATATCGGTAGCTGGGTCGCGTTCCGCCTAACAGTTGCGGCGAATCGATCGGACGGGGATCGGCGAGAGGACACCCGGCCGACCGCGGAACACAAGAGAATTGACCGTCCCCGCGCGAGTGGTGGTATGACCGACTACTTCGAGGTCCACGAGCGCGACGGCGCCGCCCGCCTCGGCGCGGTCCGCCTCGCCGACCCCGTCACGACGCCGGCGCTCGCGGACCCGTTCCTCGACGACGCCGGGAGCCTCTGGGCCGGCGACCGCGAGGTGCCCGAGGGCGACGAGAGCGCGCTCACGGTGCTGCCGCACCGGTCGTTCCCGGCCGGCACGCGCGACGAGGTCCGCGAGTCGTTCGCGGTCGAGCATCCGGACGCAGAGTTTCCCTCCGCGGCGGTCGTCGACAGCCGGAGCGCCCGCGACCTCGGCGCCGACGCGTACCTCCTCTCCGACGCGCAGGGGTTCGTCGGCCACGGCGAGGCGTTCCGGGACGCCATCGTTCGGGCGAAGGAGTCCCTGCCGCCGGACGCCGCCCTCGGCCTCTCCGGCGTCGCGACGCCGCGCAACGTCGCCGTCCTCGCGTACGCCGGCGTCGACCTCGTCGACGAGACGCTCGCGCGGACGAAGGGGACGCAAGGGATGTACCTCACCGCCGACGCGGCGCACTTCCTCGAAGACCTCGACGAGCTCCCCTGCGCCTGCCCGGCCTGCGCGAAGTCCCGGAGCGAGTTCACGCGCGCCGACTGCGCCGACCACAACGCGAACGCGCTCCGCGCCGAACTGCGCCGCGTTCGCGAGCGGATCCGGAGCGGCCGCCTCCGGGATTACATCGAAGCTCAGGCCCGCCACGAGGGGTGGCTCACGGCCGCGTTCCGCGAGTTCGACGACCAGTGGGGGTACGTGGAGGAACGGACGCCGCTCATGCGCGACGCGGAAGTGACGGCGGCGTCGGCGGAGACGCTCGACCGCGTCGAGATCCGGCGGTTCGCCGACCGCGTCACGAGCCGGTACCGCAACCGCTTCACCGACCAGCCGCTCGTGTTGGTCCCCTGTTCGGCAACCAAACCGTACAGCGACTCCCAGAGCCACCGCCAGTTCCACGACGCGATCCAGTGGCGCGGCCACACCGTCTCGATGACCTCGCCGATCGGCGTGGTGCCCCAGGAGCTGGAGACGACGTATCCGGCCCAGCACTACGACTCGGTCGTCACCGGCGACTGGAGCGAAGACGAGATCGGGTTCGTCGCGGAGGTGCTGCGGCGGTACCTCGAACGCAACGACTACTCCCGCGTGATCGCGCACGTCCCGGAGGACGGCTACCGCGAGATCTGCGAGCGCGTCGAGGGCGACCCCGCGGTCGACGTCGACTTCGAGTACACCTGCGTCGACCACCCGACGACGGACGAGTCGCTCGGCGAGCTGAACGCCGCGCTCCAGGGCGAACCCGCCTACAGCAAGCGCGAGCGCGAGCACAACACGGTCCGCGCCATCGCCGACTACCTCCTCGGCGACGGCGCCGGCGACGACCTGTTCGGCGGGCGCGGCGCGGGCGGCGGGGACGGCGTCGATATCGAGCGCTACGGCGGCGAGGCCGACGTCCGCACCACCGGCCGCTACCCCAAGCTCCAGGTGTGGGCCGACGACCCCGACGCGGGCCGCGAGGGGGAGCCGGGCGAGCAGCTGGCGACGATGGTTCCGCAGTACGGGACCCTTTCTTTCACCCTCGCCGGCGCGCGCCGCTGGGTCGAGAGCGACGCGCCGACGAAGCGGGTCGAGATCGACGAATTCGTCCCGCGCGGCTCCGTCCTCGCGCCCGGCGTCGTCGACGCCGCCGACGAGATTCGGGTGGGCGACGAGGTCGTGATCGAGGGGCCGAAGGCGTTCGCGGTCGGCCGCGCGGCGATGTCGGGCCCGGAGATGGCGGGGGCGACGCGGGGGGTCGCGGTCGAGGTTCGGCACGCCGACGAGAAGTGACCGACCGGCGAAAGACGATGCGGTAGCGGTCCTACGCGCTGTTTTTCTGGACGTACTCGCGGGCCGCCTCCCGGATGACGTCCTCCGGGCCTTCGACGCACTCGCGTCGGAGGTCGGGGTACCGCCCGTCGAGCTCGCGGGCGACGTACCCGTCGAGGTCGGCGACCGCCTCGACCGACATGCCTTCGAGGTGCTCCGAGAGCAGACTGGCCACGGCGCGGCTGACCGCACAGCTCCGGCTCTCAAAGGCGATTTCCTCGATACGGCCGTCGGCGATCGCGACGTGGAACTCGCCGTCGTCGCCGCAGGTCGTCTCCTCGGAGGACTTCACGAACGTCGGATCGGTGAGGGCGCCCGGGTTACGGGGGCGGTGGTAGTGCTCGCTGATGAGATCGTGGTAGCGGTCGGAGGCGAGGTACGCGTCCAGGTCGTCGCGCGCGGAGTCGACGACATCGAGGAGGCGGTCGACGTCCGCACGGGTGTTGTAGACGTAAAAGGACGCGCGAGCGGAGCCGGGGATGTCGAGCCGGTCGTGGAGCGGTTGCGTGCAGTGGTCGCCGGCCCGGATGGCGATGCCTCGATCGTTGAGGAGGCTGGAGAGGTCGTGGCCGTGGACGCCCTCGACGTTGAACGAGACGAGGCCGGTGCGCTCCTCGCCGACGCCGGGGCCGTACGTCCGGACGAACTCCCGGTCGGCGAGCTCTCGGAGGAGGTACTGTGCGAGCTCGTTCTCGTGGTCGCGGACGGCGTCCATTCCCAGTTCCCCGAGGTAGTCGACGGCCGCGCCGAGCGCGATGCCCTCGGCGATCGGCGGCGTGCCGGCCTCGAACTTCCAGGGCAGTTCGTTCCACGTCGAGTCGGTGAGCGTGACGTTCCGGATCATCTCTCCGCCGAACAGGAACGGGTCGAGCTCCTCCAGGATCTCCCGTTTCCCGTACAGCCCGCCGATGCCGGTGGGCCCGGCGAGCTTGTGGCCGCTGAACGCGAAGAAGTCCGCGTCCATCGCCCCCACGTCGACGGGCCGCGTCGGGGCCGACTGGGCGCCGTCGACGACCGCGTACGCGTCGTGGTCGTGCGCGAGTGCCGCGAGGTCCGCGACGGGGTTGATCGTCCCGAGCACGTTCGAGACGTGGGGGACAGAGACGACCGCGGTGTCGTCGGTGACGAGGTCGCGGGCGGCGTCCATGTCGAGGTGGCCGTCGGCCGTGACGGGGATGTGGCGGACGGTCGCGCCCGTGCGCTCGGCGATCTGCTGCCAGGTGACCAGCGAGGCGTGGTGGTCCATCTCCGTCGCGACGATCTCGTCGCCCTCGCCGAGGCGCCGGCTGAGGCCGTACGCGACGAGGTTGATGCTCTCGGTGGTGTTCTTGGTGAAGACGACCTCCTCGCGGCCGTCCGCGCCGAGGAAGTCGGCGACGCGGTCGTGTGCCGCTTCGTAGGCGAGCGAGGCCTCGTGGCTGAGCTCGTGGATCCCCCGGTGAACGTTCGCGTTGTACCCCGCGTAGAACTCCTCGAAGACGTCGTACACTTGGCGGGGCGTGTGCGTGGTCGCGGCGTTGTCGAGGTAGGTGAGCGGGTGTCCGTTCACGCGTCGGTCGAGCACGGGGAAGTCCGAACGGACCGCTTCGGCATCGAAACTCATGTACCTGCCAAGAGTTCAGTTCATCTTAAATAACTCCCAGATGATACTGGTACTCGATAACGCGGTCGACGGCGGCTACATGGCCGACGAGATCGTCCACTTCCTCCCCGACGCCCGCGCGTACCGCTACCCGCACGAGGACGGCGACCCGAGCCTCGAGGGCGTGGACGGCGTCGTCATCGGCGGCAGCGAGGTCGGCGTGTACGACGAGCCCGACCAGCCGTGGATCGCGGCCCAGAAGCGGTTCGCGCGTCGGCTCGTCGCGGAGGGCGTCCCGACGCTCGGCATCTGTTTCGGCCATCAGATTCTGAACGCCGCCCTCGGCGGCGCGGTCGTCGACAGCGGGACGTCCCGCCTCCAGCTCCGCGACGCCGAACTCGACGCCGACGAGCCGCTGTTCGACGGCGTCGAACCGAGCGTCCCCGTCCTTCACTCCGACGTCGTGACGGAGCTCGGCGACGGGATGGAGGTCGTCGGGCGAGCGGACTACTACGAGTACTTCGCGACTCGACACCGCGACCGGCCGGTCTGGTCGGTCCAGTACCACCCCGAGTTCACCCCGCGGATCGCGGACGAGTACGACGACTGGGAGGCGGCCGACGACGCCTTCGAGGACTCCACCGCCACCCGGACGCTCGCCAACTTCGCGGACCTCGTCGAGTCGTCCGCGGGCGAATCGTAACGGTTGCGATCTCGGGTCGGGAAGGCGTCGAGACGCCGGACGCGGCGTGTTAAGGTCTCGTCTGACCGCGGTCCGAGACGGCGGCATGCGGTCACCGCGGCAGTGGAGCTCTCCCTCGCCCCGCCCGACCGTCCGAGGTGCCTGTGCGCCGCTCGCCAGTCACGCGCGCCGGTCCGGGAAGACCATCACCGGAACGTCCGCCTCTCGGATGAGGCGGCCGCCGGGGTCACCGGTGATCGTCCGTTTCCAGCTGTCGATGTCTCTGGGCGTGAAGGCGACGAGCGTCGCCTCGGTCATGCCGACCGCGTCGATGAGGCCCGCCGCGACCTCCTGCGCCTCGAGCGTCAGCCACTCGAACTCGAGGTCGTCTCGGTAGAGGATGTCGAAGAAGGTATCGTAGGTCGCTCCCGCGAACTGGTCTCTGCCCGTCTTGATCGTCGTCTCGCCGCTCTCGCCCCGCGTCACGTGCGTCACGATGAGCGTCGTGCCCGAGTCGAGGTGCGGCCGAAGCGCCCGCGCCGTGGCCTCGGCGTCGTCGGGCCCAGCGATCGGCACCAAGATGCGTTCGAATAGCTCGTCGTTCACGAGCGTATCCTCTAAGGGCCCGAACAAAAGCGTGCGGGGCGTTCTCGGTTGTCGACGGTGCGACCCGCAACGCCGGTCGGGAGTCGGCGGTGAACGCCCCGCGGAGTGATCGCCCCGACTCGAACCCGTTCGTTAGGGGTTCGTCGGGATCGCCCCCGAAAGCCGTTCACTCCTCGTCGTCGGCCTCTGCGCCGGCGAGTTCGGAGACCACTGCCTCCGGCTCCTCCGCGTCCTCAAGGAGCAGCCCGGTCCCGCCCGCGGCGATCATGCCCACGCCGATCGCGCGCAGCTGTCGGATGTACGCCGGCTTCGCTTCGAGCTCGGAGGCGTTGTCGAAGTTCTTTCCGAGCATCTTCTTGGTGAGGCGAACGCTCGCCTGTGGGAACAGCGCCGTCACGACTCCCTGTAAGAGTACCAGTGCCGACCCGAACACCCGCGCTTTCTCGCAGTTCATCATACCAGTGTATCAGTGTCGCTGCCGCATAACTATTGTGCCTACCATCCAATACTGATCCCGTAGCGAGCCCCGGTTGGACTTTTCCAGACTCTTACTTTTTGAGTATTGTTTACTATGTACAATACTATTCTGCTCACGCGGCGCCCGAACGTGACTTGAGGAACGGCGAAGCGACTCGTCGCCCGCCTCAGTCGTCCGCGGTCGCCTCGGGGCGGTACGCCTCGCTTATCTTCTTCCACTTGCCCGAGCGGAACCGCAGGTAGTTGATCGCAGCGGGGATCGTCGTCTCCGCCATGAACGCGAGGTAGAGACCCCACAGCCCGATGGCGGGGAGCGCGACCTGCGGGAGCGTGAACCCGACGAACGGGATCTCTACGAGCGGAGTCGCGAAGCCGACGAGCGGGACCTCTACCGCCGGGATCGTGAGGACGTCCGGGATCGTTATCGCCGGGGTCGCGTCGTGTGCGCCGACGTACGCGAGGGGTATCGACACGCAGAACATCCCGAGGAACTGGCTCGCGAAGGGGATCTTCGTGTCCCCGGCGGCGTCGAGGGGACCGGCCGCGCCGCCGGAGACGCCCTGGAATATCACCGCGGCGCAGGCCGCGTACACGAGTTTGACGGCGATCGGGATCTCTGGGCTGTCTGGCGAGTTGGCGAACAGCGAGACGATGTCGGTCGCGAAGGTCGCGATGAGCACCGCGGAGACCGCGTACGTCGCCACCGAGAAGCGGATGATGTCGCGGGCGTACGCCTCGGCCTCGTCGGGGCGCTCGACGCCGAGTTCCTGTCCGACGAGGCTGGAGGAGGCGAGGCCGAACCCCCAGCCGGGGGTGTTCATGATCCCCCAGATGCGGCGGGCGATGACGAACGCGGCGACGGTGTTCTCGCCGAACACGTCGAGGATGGCGAGCATGGGGAACTCGGCGGCCGTCCACACGAGGTTGCGCGCGCCGACCGGCACGCCGATCTCGACGAGGTCGCGGAGCATGCCGGGGTTGAGGTACGAGCCGGTCGCGTCGATTTCGACCGGGAACTCGCCGATCAGCGGGGCGCTCCCGCGGACGAGACCGACGGTGAAGCCGGCGACCGCGAGGACGTTCGAGAGGACGGTGCCGACCGCGGCGCCCTCGACGCCCCAGCCGAAGCCGAAGATGAACAGCGCGCTGAGGACGATGTTCGCGAGCGCGCCGCCCGCCCGGACCTGCATCGCGGTGTAGGCGTCGTCGCACCCGACCAGCACGCGGCTGCCGACGAGGTTGAGCGCGGCGAACGGGACGCCGAGGCCGACCACGCGGAGGTAGTCGGCGCCGTAGGCGATCGCCGCCTCGTTGCTGCTTAAGACGTCGATGAACGCCGGGGCGTACAGCCAGAACGCGCCGCTGACGGGGACGCTGATCGCGATCACGAGGAGCACGCTCGACCGGACGGCGTCGCCGAGCTCGACGAACGCCTCGGCGCTGTACCGCTGGGAGACGAGGGCGATGGTGCCGCCGGCGACGCCGCCGCCGAGCGCGAACGCGAGCCCCCAGTACGGGCCCGCGAAGCCGACGCCGGCGACGGCGCTGGTGCCGACCGCGACGCCGACCATCGCGACGTCGACCGCGTTCTTCGACATCCGCGCGATCCCCGTCACGATCCGCGGCCACGCGAGGTCGGTGGTCCGTACCACGCGGTGGCGGTCGATCAGGCCGGCCCGCGCGAGGGCGAAGCCGATGTATAAGATCAGCGCCCGGAACGGGTTCGGGAGGCGAGAGATCAGCTCACGGAGGGAGCTCGGAAGGCGAGACACGACGGATGCGCTCCTTTCCCGCTGGCGGCTAAAGGCGTTTCGTCACGCGGCAGACGGTTCCGGATCGGCGGGGTTCGTCGGCCCCGGACGATCCGCTATCAGGCGCCGGAGACGAGGTAGACGGCCGTGGCGGCGAAGACGATTCCGAGCCCCTTGCGGGCGGTGAACGACTCGCCGAGGAACAGGAAGCCGATCACCGACGAGAAGACGAGGAACATCGCGAAGATGGGCGTCACGACGCTCACCGGGCCCAGGGAGAGCGAGCGGTACAGCGCGAGGATGCCGATCCCGAGGAACACGCCCGCGGCGAGCACGTGCGCCAGCTTCGGCGACGCGAGGTGGGTGGTGAAGCCCTGCTCGGTGTAGACGATCACGCCGACCGCCATGGCGACGAGCAGGGTGTTCGAGACGACGACGGCGACGTCGCTCGGGATCGCGTTCGGACCGGTCGTGGCGACGCGCATCAGCGGCGAGACGAGCGCGTACGCGCCCATCGCGAGCAGCGCGTACGGGAGATAAGTAGTGGCCGTAGCGTCCATACGTCGGGGTCGCCGCCCGGCGTCAAGTGCCTATCGACCCGCGTTCGGCGGCGGCCCCAGCGAGCCCGCCTCGTCGGTCTGCGCCGAGTCACCGAGGGGCAGGTCCGGGGGCTCCCCGTCCGAGTCGGCTACCGGCGTCTCCGAGCGGTCGACCGGGACGCAGACCGTCACGACCGTCCCGCTCGGCTCGCGCTCGTCGAACGAGATCCGCCCGCCGAGGTGATCGACGCCCCACTTGACGATCCACAGGCCGATACCGCTGCCGTGTCGCAGCGGCGTCTCCGTGCCGCGGTCCAGCACGTCGTACTCGGCGGGGTCGATCCCGGGGCCGTCGTCCGCGACCGTGACCTCGACCCAGCCGTCCGCGACCGCGGTGTCGATCCGCATCCACGGCGCGTCCGCCTCGTTGTGTCCGACCGCGTTCGTACAGAGGTTCCCCAAGACGACTTCCAACACGACCGGGACGGGGACGGCCGCCACCCGACCGACCTCGACCCGCGCGTCGGGAGCGACCGCTCGCGCCTCGGCGACGGCCGCGTCGACGGCGGCCGTGAGCGGCGCCGACTCGGACTCCTCCGTCGGGTCGAACAGCTCGCCGGCGCTCCGCGTGCGCTCGCTGAGTTCGAGCATCCGCTCGGCGCTCTCCTCGATGATCGACAGGGCGCGCTCGTCGGTCGGGTCCGAGCGGAGCTGTTCGGCGTACCCCTGGATGAGGTTGGTCTCCGTCCGAACGTCGTGACGGAACACCCGGTTGAGCACGTTGAGCCGCTGTTGTTGGCCGAGGTACGCCCCGACGTCGTGGAAGGTGATCACCCGGGCGGTGGTTCGGTCGTGGTCGTCGACCACGTCCCTGATCGTCGCCTCGTACGGCCGTTGGCCGTCCCGTCCGACGACTCGTATCGCCCGCGGTTTGTCGTCGCCGCTCTCGTCGAGCTCGCGGACCGCGTCGTACTTCGGGACGACCGCGGAGGCGGGTTGGCCGATCGCCTCGCGTCGGTCGACGCCGAACGTCTCGGCGGCGCTCTCGTTCAGGTCGACGAGCAGCCCCTCCGTCCCGACGACGAAGACGGGGTCGTGAAGCTGCTCGAAGACGAGCTGTCGCGCCCGGCGGCGCGGAGCCGGCGCGAGCGTCAGCAGCCGGAACCGCGAGAGCGCGAGCAGGTACGCGACCCCCGAGACCCCGAACACCAGCGGCGTGGGATCCAGCCCAGGAATCGGGATTGCGCCCGAGATGTAGGCGACGCTGCCGGCCCACGGCGCCGCGGTCCCGACGAGCAGCGCAGCGCTCTGTCCCCGGAACGGGCGCGCGTCGTCGCGGATCAGCTGGATCAGTGGGATCGACCCGACCGCGCCGAGGAGGTAGGTGTACCCCGCGATGACGTAGTACAGCGGGCCGGGGACGACGTCGAGGAACGTCCCGACGGCGGTCTCGCGCACGACGCGGTCGACCGCGAGGAGGTTTCCCGGGTCGCCGGCGGCGGCGACCGCGACGGTGGCGGCCGGGACGACCGACACCAGCGCCACGGAGAAGGGCGTCACGTAGCGGTCGTAGCCGGTGTACGCCAGCGCGAAGAAGAGCCAGCCTATCGGGATGGCGACGACGCCGACCCACTGGACGTCGTACCAGAGCGCCTTCGCCGGCAGCGTCGTCGCCTCCAGCTCGAAGACGAGGAACGTCGCCCACCAGACCTGTCCGGCGAGCAGCACCGCGAGCCACGTCGCGCCCGGCTCCGGACGCTCCCGCCACGCGAGGATCGCCGCCGCCAGTCCGACCGTCACGGCGACGAGGAGGGTGACGGAGAGCGGACTCAACGCGGTCATGGCGTTTTTTTACGCGCATCGGATTTATAACTCATCGGGTCGAGTTATCTCATTGAAAATTCGGTCTCTCGGCCCTCAACGCCGGGTTCGTCCTCGCCTCACAGCGCGAGGAGGACGGCGCCGGCGACGAGGTAGCTACAGTCGGGCGCGACGCCGAGCGCCGCGCCGTCGAGCCGGTCGGCCAACGCGGTGACGGTCACCGAGACCGCGAGGCCGACGCCGAGCGCGACGAGGGCAGGGGACCACGCGACGCCGCTCGCGGCGGTGGCCGCCAGCAGTCCGGCCGCGACCGCGTCGACAGCGAGCAGGATCCGACGCGTTCCGGTGACCCCGTACGCGACGGGGAGCGTCGCCACGCCCTGCGCCGCGTCGGCCGCCACGTCCCTGACGTTCGGGACCTCGACGTCGACGAACGAGCGGACGGAGACGTAGGCGAACAGCAGCCCGACCGCGGGCGCTCCGACCGAGTCGACGGGGACGCCGGCGAACGCGACCGGCGCGGCGACGACGGCGACCGCCCAGGCGAGCGCGACGGCCGCGGAGTTGAGGAGGAAGATGTCCTTCAGGCGTGGGAGCGAGACCTCGCCGAGCGGCCCGACGCGGTCGCCCAGCGGCTCGAGCCGGTCGCCGGCGGCCGGGATCCAGTCGGTGGCGTAGCCGATCCACACCGTGCCGGGGACGAGGACGAGCGCGAGCGCCGCCGGACCCGCGCCGGCCGCGAGCGCGACGGCCAGCCCGTAGCTCACCGCGGCGACGACCATCAGCTGATCCCCGTAGCGGAGCGCGATCCGCGCCCGCAACGGCGTCGAGCCGGCGTCGCCCTCGGCGTCGGCGACGTGGTCCGCGGCGTACACCGCGAACGCCACCAGCCCCACCGCGACCGGCGCGGTCGAGAGCGGCACGCCGAGCGCGACTGTCACGACCGCCACCTCGACGGCCGCGACCAGCGCCGTGAACGGTGCCCCCGCAGCGAACGCGGCGATCTGTCGGAGCCTCCCCGCTTCGGGGGGCGTTGTGTGCGAGCGATACTGCGCTGTCGTGCCGTCCGGCGCGGACGGTCTCGTCGGTTCGTTTGCCATTGGAGCGTTCGCCGCCCGGAGGCGGCGAACGTCCGGTATGGGGGATCGGGACGTATCTATCCACTCCGTGCGGCGTTAATAAAACGCGTATTTGGGTGGTATCTGTTCCCCCGGTCCGGCGCCGCGGGGCGGGTTCGGGCTTCAGTACGCTTTTGACGCGAGCGGCCGATCGCTCGCCTATGGACGGAACGCTCGATCACGTGATGATCCGCGTCGAGGACCTCGAGGAGAGCCTCGACTGGTACCAGACCCACCTGAACTACGAGGAGAAGGGCCGCTGGGAGGCGGACACGTTCACCAACGTCTTCCTCGGGCCCGAGGACGTCCACGAGGACGGCGCCCTCTTGGAGCTCACGTACAACCACGACGGCCGCACCTACGAGATCGGCGACGCGTGGGGCCACATCGCGGTCCGGGTCCCCGAGGACGCGCTCCAGGAGTCGTACGACCAGCTGATGGCGGAGGGCGTCGAGGACTACCGCGACCCCGAATCGTGCGGGAACCGCTACGCGTTCGTGACGGACCCGGACGGCCACGAGATCGAGATCGTCAAGCGCGACCACGGCGCGAAGTGGAGCATCGACCACACGATGATCCGCGTCGAGGACGCCGACGAGGCGCTCGGCTACTGGACCCGGAAGTTCGAGTACACCGAGGTGCCCGGCCGCTGGGAGGCCGACAGCTTCTCGAACTACTTCGTGGCGCCCGAGGACGCCCCGGACGAGGCGATGAAGGTCGAACTCACCTACAACTACGACGGCCGCGAGTACACGATGGGCGACGGCTGGGGGCACGTCGCGGTGCGCGTCGACGACCTCGACGACGCCTGGGACGCCCTCATGACCCGCGAGGCGCCCGACTATCGCGATCCCGCCTCCTGTGACCACAACTACGCGTTCACGAAAGACCAGGACGGCCACGAGGTCGAGCTGGTCACGCGAGACTGACGAGGCCACGCGAAAAGCCGACCGTTCGAACCCGCCTTTTCTCCTGTCGCGTCTCGACCCGATTACTCCGGGGACTCGACCCCGGTGATCTCGAACCGCGCCCCGCCCTCCTCGCTCTCGACGGCGCGCACCGACCACCCGTGCGCGTCGGCCACCTGTTCGACGATCCGCAGCCCGAATCCGGTCCCCGACTGCGAGGTCGAGTGGCCGGCGTCGAACACCTCCTCGCGTCTGTCCGGGTTGATTCCCGGCCCGTCGTCGGCCACGTAGAAGCCGTCCGAGAGCGTTCCGACCGTGACCGTCACGTCCTCGCCGCCGTGTTCCACGCTGTCGTCGGGCTCCGCCCGACTGCTCGTGGAACCGTGTTCCACGCTGTTCCGGATCAGGTTCTCCAACAGCTGTCTGAGCCGCCCCTCGTCCGCGAGGATGATCCCCTCGGCCTCGCTACGCAGCGTCGCGTCTCGCGTGTCGACCGTCCGCCAGCAGGAGCCGACGACCCGCCCCAGGTCGACCGGCTCGGCGTCGGTCACGGGGTCACCCTCGCGGGCGAGGGTGAGCAGGTCGTCGATCAGCGCGGTCATCCGGTCGTGCGCGCGCTCGACCGCCGCCAGGTGGTCGCTGTCGCACTCCTCGCGGGCCAGTTCGGTCCGACCGCGAGCGACCTCAAGCGGGTTCCGGAGGTCGTGTGACACCACGCCGGCGAACTCCTCGAGCCGGTCGTTCTGGCGCTCCAACTCCGCAGTTCGATCCGCGAGGCGACGGGTGCGCGCCTCGGCCTGGAACGCCGTCTCGGCCGCGGTCGCCAGGATTCCGGCGAGGTACTCGTCGACGCTGCCGAGCATGCCCGGCTCCGTCTCGCCGATCGATATCGTCCCGAACTCGCCGATCGGAACGATGAGCAGGCTCCGGAGCGGCGTGTCGACGTCGAGCGCGTCGGTCGTCCGGATGTCGTCGAACTTCCGGAGCTCGCCCGCCTCGAACGCCGCCCAGTTGAGGCTCCCGCCGTCCGGCGTGAACGTCTCCCGCTCGGGCAACACCTCCGTCGCGGGGTCGGAGACGGCGACCGGGACCAGCCCCCCGGCCGCCTCGTCGTAGAGCCTGACGGTGACGATCGAGAACTCCAAGACGTCGGTGGCGGCCGCGACGGCCTGCTCGGCGATCGCTTCCCGCGACTCCGCGCGGACGAGCGTCCGCGTGGCGCCGTGGAGCCGCTCGACGCGGCTCTCGCGCTCGATCCGGTCGAGCGCCGCTTCGAGGTGGTCGGTGAGGATCTCCGCCACGAGGACGTCGGTGTCGGTGAACTCGTGCGGGTCCGGGGAGGAGACGACGAACAGCCCGTGGTCGCCGATCGGGCGCAACACGAGGCTCTCCGCCGGCGATGGCTCGTCCAACCGATCTGACGACGAGAGCTCGTCGATGACGACCGACCCCTCGCCGCGGAAGGCGTCCCACGCCAGCGCCGCGCGCGATCGTGCCGGCGCCTCGCGGTCGAACGACGGCTGCTCCTCGAACAGCATCGGCACCGAGTCGCCGAGCGCGGCCGGCTGGAGGCTCTCGCCGTCCTCCGAGAGCAGGTGGATCCCGCTCAACCCGGCGTCGATCAGGTCGTCGACCGCCTCGACCGCCAGCTCGGCCGCCTCGTCGGTGGTTCGCGTGTAGTTGAGCTCCCGCGTCCACTCCCGGAGGCTCGCGAGCGTCCGCTCGCGCTCCTTCCGCTCGGAGATGTCGCGCGTGGTGACGACGTACCCCTCGATGCCGTCCGTCTCGATCCGGTCGCTGCCGACGGACTCGAGCCAGCGGTAGCCGCCGTCGGTCGTTCGGAACCGGTACTCGGCGGTCGGGGGGTCCCCGTCGCCCTCGAGCGCGCCGAGCGCCTCACTCACGGCAGCTCGATCCTCCGGATGAATGTACTCCAGCGCCCGCTCGCCGAGGAGGTCCGACGGCGCGTAACCGATCACGCTTTCGCACGACGGACTCAGGTACCGGAATCGCCAGTCGCTCGACAACACCGTGACCACGTCGCCGGCGTGTTCGATGAACGCCCGGTGTCGCTCGCGCTCGCTGTCGTCGCGGACCACGCCGACGAACCGCCGCTCGTCGTCCGCGGTGAACTCACCGTACGAGATGGAGACGGGGACCTCGTGGCCGTCGCGGTGAAGCGCGTTGAACCGGACGTCTGACCAGTCGACGCTCCGCTCGCCGTCGGCGAGATACCGATCGACCGCCTCGAGGTGGTCGTCGCGGTGTCGTTCCGGTATCAGCGTCGTGAGCGCTTCTCCCTCCAGATCGGCCGGTTCGTACCCGAACATCGGCTCGACGGCGGCGTTCGCGAACCGGATCACGCCGTCGGTGTCGACCGACAGGATCGCGTCCGACGCCCCTTTCGCGACCGCGCGGAACTGTCCGACGGCCTGCTCGGCCTCCCGCTCGGCCCGCCGCTGCTCGACGGCCTCGACGATCCGGTCCGCCAGCCGCTCGCACTGCTCCGTGTCGCCGGACTTCCGGATGTAGTCGGTGACGCCCGCGGATATCGCCTCGCTCGCGACCGCCTCGCTCCCCCCTCCGGTGAACAGGATGAAGGGAAGGTCCGGGTCGCGCTCACGGACCTCCGCGAGAAACGCGAGCCCGTCCTTCCCGGGCATCTCGTAGTCAGAGACGACACACTCGACGTCGCGCTCCGACAGCGTCTCGAGTCCGGCGGCCGCGTCGGGCGCCGTCTCGACCGCGATCCGGTCTCGCTCCTCACGTAAGAACGACGCGACGACCGCACGCAGGTCCGGGTCGTCGTCGACGAGCAGGACCAGGATGCGGTCGGTCATACACTCGGATTACTTACCATTCGGGTATAATGGTTTTGCCCCGCAGGCGTCGAGCGGTCGTCTCCGTCCGAGCGGTCAGCGGTCGCCGGCCGCGATCGCTCGGAGCTCCCGAATCGGTCCGTCAGCCCGCCGTTCGCGGCTCACTCGCCTTCGGCCGGGGGCTCGCCGTCCGCCGGGCGGAAGGCCACGAGCCGCTCGCCGTCGGTGGCCCGCTCGCCCACGTCGACCGCGACCGTATCGCCGATTTCGACCGCCGGCGCCTCGTCGTCTGCGCCGCCGTCCCGGACGATCCCCGTCAGCCGCGTCGGACCGAAGTCGACCGCCGCCGTCGCGTACGGCGCGTCGGCGGCGAAGCGCGGCGACGGGACGTGGACGACGCTGTACGTCTCGACGGTCCCCGTCTCGTCGAGGGGCTCCCGCGAGAGTTCGGGGGAGCCGCACTCAGGACACACCCGCCGCGGGGGAAGGGAGCCGTGCCCCTCCGGGCAGACGACCGCGAACCCGTCCCCGCCTGCGAGCGCGTCGAGCCACTCGGCGTACGCTCGATCCGTCGGCGACGAGGCGTCCGCCGCGTCCGCGCCGTCGTCGCTCATTCCGCCACCTCCAGCACGTGGACGACCGCGCTGGCGACCGTGCCGCCCGCGTTGTGCGCGACGCCGACCTCGGCGTCCGGGACGTGCTCGCTGTTGGGGTGGTCGCCCCGCAGCAGGCGGGTCAGCTCCGCGATCTGCGAGCCGCCGGTCGCGCCGACCGGGTGGCCCTTCGCCTTCAGGCCGCCGGAGAGGTTCACCGGGAGGTCGCCGTCGGCGGTCGTGAGCCCCTCGCGGGCCGCTGAGATCCCTTCGCCGGGCTCGAACAGCCCCAGCGACTCCAGCGCCAGCACCTCGGCGATGGTGAAGCAGTCGTGGACCTCCGCGACGTCGACGTCGGCCGCCTCGACGCCGGCGTCGGCGTAGGCCGCGTCGGCCGCGTCGTCCGCGGCGGGCGTCCGCGCGAGGTGCTCGCGGTCGCCGAGCGCCATCCGGTCGGTCCCCTGTCCGGTCCCGGTCACCGCGACCGAGGCGTCGAGGTCGTGCTCCGCCGCGTACTCCTCGGAGACGAGGACGAGCGCGCTCGCGCCGTCGGTGATCGGGCAGGCGTCGTAGAGGTGGAGCGGCTCCGCGACCGGCGGGGCGTCCATCGCCTCCGCGACGGACACCTCCTTGCGGTACTGGGCGTACTCGTTCGGGAGGGCGTTCTCGTGGTTCTTCGACGCGACGTGGGCGAGGTCCTCGCGGCTACCCCCGTACGCGTCGAAGTAGGCGTTGGCCATGAGCGCGTAGGCGCCCGGGAAGGTCACCCCGGCCCGCACCTCGTAGAGGTCGTCGGCCGCGATGGCGAGCCCCTCGGTCACTTCGTCGGTCGGGAGGTTCGTCATCCGCTCCATCCCGCCCGCGAGAACGACGTCGGCGTCGCCCGCCGCCACCGTCCGGACCGCCTCGCGGACCGCGACGCCGGCGGACGCGCACGCCGATTCGTAGCGCGTCGCCGGACAGCTGACGCCCGCCGCCTCGGCCATCAGCGGCGCCTGGTGGCCCTGGTGCTCGGCGAGGGCGCCCATGAAGTTCCCGTAGTTCAGCTCCTCGACGTCGGCTCTGTCGACCGCCGCGTCCTCGAACGCCCGAAGCGCGGCCTCGCCGAACAGGTCGCGGCCGCTGCGCTCCGGGTGGCTGCCGAAGGGGGTGAGCCCCACCCCAGCGACGCGTACGTCTGTCATACACGAACGATGATCGTGGATGCGGTTTAGCTCTGCCGGAAGCGGGGGTTCCGGTCGGTCGACGAGGGCGCTCGACCGCGGAGAGAAAGGGGGTCGAAGTCGCCGTGCGCTCCCGTTCAGCCGATGTAGCGGAGGTCGTCGTCCGGCACCGCCGGCCCCTCCTGCATCTCGCGGATCTTGCCGACGACCTCCTCCATCTCCTCGGCGCGGTCCTCGAGGCTCTCGTAATCGACGGACATGTCGAGGACGGCCTCCAGGGTCTCCAGCACGGCCCGCGCGCTCTTCGGGTCGACGAGGTAACCGCTCGTCTCGCCCATCAGACAGGCGGCCTCGAAGCCGCGCCGACCGCCGAGGCCGAGCACGAGCCCGGAGACGCCGACGATGCCGCCCGCCGGCTCGTCGGCGCGGAACTCCACGCCGGCGTCCTCCAGGTCGTCGACGAGGGACGCGTCGGAGACCGCGCCGAGGACGGTGTACTCATCGACGAGCTCGCC
The DNA here is from genome assembly GCF_000337395.1 of Halorubrum distributum JCM 13561. Classification (NCBI taxonomy): domain Archaea; kingdom Methanobacteriati; phylum Methanobacteriota; class Halobacteria; order Halobacteriales; family Haloferacaceae; genus Halorubrum; species Halorubrum distributum. Next base: position 128,044 of record NZ_AOJF01000022.1, on the reverse strand, counting down.
GGTCGGGACGCCCCCGAGCGCGAACGCCCGCTGGGCGCCGAACTCCTCGGCCACGTCGAGGAACGTCGAGGTGAGCTTGTAGTGGCCCGCGTTCGACCCGGCCTGGTGATCGCCGGTCAACACGAGCAGGTCGGCGCCGTCGGTCTCGACGGCGTGGAACTCGGCGCAGGTCAGGTCCGCGACCCCTCCGTCGTCGACACTCACCTGCGGCGGGAACTCCGTGGCGTACACCCGGCGGACCAGCTCCCCGTCGAACTCCTCTAAGAGGTGTTCGGCCGCCAGTTTCCCCACGTGGCCGACGCCCGGCAGCCCCTCGATCAACACCGGGTCCGTAAGCTCCGGCGTCGCGACCTCGTCGATCTCGATGTCCTCCATACCCCGTCCGTCCGGGCGGCGGTCACAAGAGCGTGGCTATTCCGGTGGCTTGCGTTCCGACGGCTCGCGGTCGACTGGGGTCCGACGACCGGCCGCCGCGTCTCCGGCCGGGAGGGGGCTACTCCGACCGTCGCCGCGCCCGACGGCGGTACTCGCCGTAGGGGTCCTCCGGGCCGAACGGGGCCGGCGCGCTGTTCTCGGTGGGGCCGTCACAGGCCGGACAGCGATCGCCGAGCGCGTACACCGGTCGGTCGTGAGCGGTCTCCCAGTTCGCGCAGACGCGGATATCTGATTTCACGGTGAAAAATCGCGGGTCGAACGGCTCGCGGTTACTCGTCGTCTTCGCGACGTTCGCGGTGGAAATCGCCGACGCCGCCGGCGGCCTCGATCGACTCGCGGGCGCGCTCGGCGGCGGTCTCGAGCTGCGACTCCGCCGTCTTGTAGTCCGGCGCGCGGACCTTGATCCGGTACTCGGGCGAGCCCACGTAGCCGACGTCGAGCTCGACGCCGTCCGGGACCTCGCCGTTCCCCTCGGCTGCCGCGAGCGCGTCGCGGACGTCGTCGACGCCGTCGGGGGCCGCCGACTCGAGGTCGACGTACCCCGTCACGTCGACGTACGGGACGGAGACGTTGTCGCGGGCGGCCGTGACGACCGCCTCGGCGGTGTCGTCGTCGACGTCGACGTCTTCGAGCGCCTCGTCGCCGCTGATCGCGGCCGATTCGAAGGCGTCGTAGAGGCTCTCGTACTCCGCGAGGAGGANTAGGAGGGCGTTGGCGACCGTCGTGTAGCGGTCGTCGTCGACGTCCTCGCCGAGCGCGATGAGCATCCAGTTGTCGGCCTTCTGGGCGTTCTTCCAGTCCTGGATCGTCTCCTTGCGCTGGTGTTCGTTGACGTCTTTGATCGAGAGGTCGATCTGGTTCGACGACTCGTCGACCTCCAGCACCTTCGCGACGACCGTCTGCCCCTCGCGGACGTGGTCGCGGACGTTCTTGATCCAGCCGGAGGCGACCTCGCTGATGTGGCAGAGGCCGCGCTTGTCCTCGTACTCGTCGAGGTCGACGAACACGCCGAAGTCGGCGATCTCGTCGACGTCGCCGACCACCAACTCGCCGGGTTCGGGCCAGCCGCTGTACTTCATACGGGGTGGGTGAGGCGGTTACCGCGCCTCAACGGTTTCGACGATTTCGCCGTGAAGCTCCGCCTCCCCGCCGGTCGGGGTCGCGAGGGTCGTGCCGCAGACCGCACACGACACCGTGGAGGAGGCCTTGCCGAAGACGACCTGTTCGTTCTCGCAGTCGCCGCAGGCGACGCGGTGGAAGTCTCCCGCCATGCTTACTCCTGGAACGTGAGACGGCCGGCGCGCCATCCCTCGCGCATGTGGGCCTTCCCGCAGTCGCCGCAGCGGTACTTCAGGTGGGTCTTCTTGGTCGGCTTGTCGCCACCGGGCACCTTCGAGTACCCGCCGGCGTTGCCGATGGTCGCGAGCGCGCGGCGTCGCTGCCGCGCGTCGCGCTTCATTCCGGTCGCGCGACCCGATCGAACCTTCTCCACCTCGTGCTCGTGGTGGGAGTCACAGTGTGGGCAGTACGTGTTGAAGCGGCGTGGCATTTCCATGGATATCGACCTTATGGCGCGGTTCGTCGCCGACGCTTAAAACGGGTTTGGTCTGGGGCGCCCGAGAGCCGGCGCGCGCGGCGGTCCGCGTCCGTCTTAATTCTCCCACTCCGCGACAGCCCGCACCGGCGACCCGTCCCCGTCGCGGAGCCGGAGCGGGAAGGCGTACAGCCGGAAGCGCGTCGGAAGGTCGCCGAGGCCGCGGAGGTTCTCGACGATCGGCAGCGAGTCGCCCAAGAGAACGTCGTGGGCGGGGGTTCCCTGGGGCTCACCGTCGCGAGCGGACTCGGGTTCCGCGGTCGGCGCCGGTGGCGTCGGATCCGGCCCGAACGCGTCGAGCCCGACGCCGGCGCCCAGCTCGCGACACCGCTCCGCGGCCGCCGGAGTCAGGTACGGGTGGTCTCGGTACCGCTCGGTCCCCCAGTGAGACGCCCAGCCGGTCCGGAGGACGAGGAGGTCGGCGTCTCCTTCGAGGGCGTCGGGGGCCGGCAGCGCCTCGGGTTCGATCGCTTCCCGCGGCTCGAGCGGTCGGCAGTCGACGAGGCGAGCGTCGAACGCGAACCGCTCGACCGGCTGCTCGTCGATCGCCTCGCCGCCGGGGACCGTGTGTCGCGGCGCGTCCACGTGCGTCCCCGCGTGGGTCCCGGTTCGGAGCTCGCCCGTCGCGTAGCCGTCGGCCTCGTGGGTCGCGTCGGGCGCGAGCGTCACGTCGGGGTCGCCGGGGTACGTCGGCATCCCCGTCTCGATCGGTCGCGAGAGGTCGCGGAACACGGTGGAGTCAGACGCCGCTGACGCTTAAAAACCGGCGGAGCCGGGAGCATCGACGCGTTCGAGGTCGCGGGCGCCGATCCCCGGACGACCGCGGCCGCCGGTGAGATATATATCTGACACGAGACGAATGGATAGGTGCGTTGAAATATTACGCTATCGAGATAGAATTACCTCGTATATATATATGAATTATAAAACTTCATCCCCTCATCACTGTGACTCTCACTCGCATGGTGGACATGAACCGCAGAGGGTTGATGCGTGCGTCAGTCGCCGCCGCGCTGGGAGCCAGCGTCGCGGGCGTGGTGAGCGCTGACGAAGTACCGGAGTCCGACACCCCAGGTGCGCCGAGCGTCCGGGGGGATCTGAAGCGATTCTCGACGACCGCGTTCGGCGCGGAGGTGACGGGACCGTTCGTGTTCGAGGACGGGTCGCTGCTGTACAGCCTCCAACACCCGGAGGGCGGAAACCCGGAGCCGTTCGGACGCGCCGCGGTGGGGTACTTCAGCGGCTTCCAGTTTGAGTTCGACGGGAGCAACGACGACTTCCAGGAGATCGGCGTCCCGGACACCCAAGAGAAACAGCGGCAGGTGCGGTCGGCGGCCGGTGACTACGAGGTGCTCATTCAGGGGAAAGAGCCGATACAGGAGGGGAGCGAGCTGCTCGGCGTCCCCCAGACCCCCGACGGAACGGACCTGACCGAGTTCGCCGGATCGAGCGGCGGATACGGTGAGAACCCCGACTGCAACCAGTTCGTCGCCACCGACGACGAGGGGACGGAGGGGTACCTCTTCACGAACTGGGAGAACTACCCCGGCGCGATCTCGCGAGTCCCGCTCAGCCGCGACGAACCCGGCGAGTGGAGCGCCGACGTCGATTCCGAGGAGACGATCAACGTCGTCAACACCGAGCCGTTCCGAGACATCGGCGGCACGTGGGTCAACTGTTACGGCGATCTGAGCCCGTGGGGGACCATGATCTCCGCCGAGGAGAACTACAGCCACCCCCGCGTCTCGTACACCTACACCGTCGGCGACATCGTCGAGTCCGGAACGGGCGTCGGCAAGATCGGCGGCTGCCAGTTCTGGAACCGCCCGAACCCCAGCGAGATCGGGAACGCCCTCGGCGACTACGTCGACGACGGGGAGATCGAGGAGGAGTTCACGATTCAGGGCTACTGGTCGCAGGCGGGCATCGAGAAGCTCGCCTACTACCTCGGCGCCGAGCCCGTGGACCAGGCCGGCGACGACAACCTCGCGACGACGCCGATCGCCGACGTGTACCCGAACCCGTACCGGTACGGCTACTTCGTCGACATCCGCGATCCGGCGGGCGACCCGCCGAACCCGATCAAGTACTGGGTGATGGGGCGCGCGTCGTGGGAGGCGCCGGACATCCAGGGCGACCGCCAGACGGTGTACGGCTGCTCGGACGGCGACAGCAAGGGCATCTACAAGTTCGTCGCCGACGAGCCGATCGACGAGTACGACGACACCGACGACATCGCGGGGACGCTGTTCGCCCCGAAGATCACCAACGACGCCGCCAACGCCGCGGAGGCGGGCGAGCGGAACTCGCCCGCCCAGACGCCGCTGGACGTCGAGTGGCTCCCGCTCGGAAGCGCCACCAACGGCGAGGTCGAGTCGTGGATCGCCGAGTACGACGACGTGACGCAGGCCGACTACCTGGAAACCCACGCGGACACCGACTGGCAGACCGACCCGGCCGCCGCCGTCCGGGAGGCCGACCTCGAGGTCATTCGCAACGGCAACCAGAACTACGTTACGAACGAGGAGATCGTCGAGTGGGCGGCCCAGTACGAGGAGAACGGACCGGAGGGCGTCGACGAGGAGCTCCGGCGCGTCCCCTTCATTGAGACGCGCGCGGCGGCCAAGGAGATCGGCGCCTCCATCGAGTTCAACAAGGCCGAGGGGGTCGACAGCGTGGACGGCTCCGAGCCCGGCGACTTCGTCTACTTCGGCATCTCCGAGTTCAACGACGCGCTCGCCGACGACGAGGGCGACGTACAGATGGACCGCGTCGACGGCGGGGTCGTCTACCGCGCCGAGCTGGAGCCGGACTACAACGTCTCGACGCTCGAACCGGTGATCGCGGGTCCGGACTTCACCGACACGCCCGAGGACGCCGACGACGCGCTCCGCAATATCGACAACGTGTACACGATGCGCGACGGCCGCGTGCTCTGCTGTGAGGACGGCTTCGGCGGTCCCGCGCGCTCGTACCCGAACGACGGGCTCTACGTCTTCCAGCCGCACGTCCGCCTCGACGTCAGCTCCGTCGCGGTCGGGCAGGGCGACGCCGTCGAGGCCGAGGTCGTCGCTCGAAACGTCCCCGACGGCCTCTCCGGCGGCGAGTTCACCGTGAGCGTCGCCGACCCCGAGGTCGTCGGGATCACGAGCGCGAGCTACCCCGACGCGGTCGGCCTCTCCGAGCCGCCGACGATCACCGACGACGGCGCGACGGCCTCGTTCCGGTTCGCGGACATCGACGACGCGATGGAGCCGGCCGACACCGACTTCACGCTGGCGACGGTCACCCTCTCGGGCCGCGGCGCCGGAGTCACCGACATCGACACCGCGGGCTCGTTCGACGACGACGACGGCGAGGCGGTCGACGTCGAGGCGCGCTCCGGGCTCGCGATCACCGGTCCCGCGAACATCGGGTCCGGCGGCGACTCCCCGACCGACCCCGACGGCGACGGCTACTACGAAGACGTGAACGGGAACGGCCGCGTCGACTACGCGGACGTCGAACTGCTGTTCCGGAACCTCGAGAGCGACAGCGTCACGTCCAACGCGCGGGCGTTCGACTTCAACCAGAACGACCGGCTCGACTTCGACGACGTGGTGAGCCTCTACGCGGAGGTCAACTGATCGCCCGAGCCGCGCCGTCGGCTCCCGCGGACCCCCGCTCCGTTCGGCCCGGTCCCGTTCCGTGATCCGAGCCGCCTCGCGACCCCTCTTTGAGACACCCACCCACACACATGACGAAACGCAGCCAGACGCGCTCCGACACTCCAGAACCGTCCCCACGGCCGACCGTCACGCACCTCGCGATCGCGCTCGCGACGCTCGCCCTCCTCGGCGCGGGAGCGGGCCTCGCGGGGGCGCAGAGCGACGCCCCGGCGGTCAGCGTGAGCGACGCGGAACTCTCCCCGTCCGGCACCGCCACGGTCGACGTGGTCCTCACGTCCGCACCGAACGGGCTCGCGGGGTACAACATCGACCTGACGGTCGCCGACCCCGAGGTGGCCCACATCGAGTCCGCGAGCTATCCCGACCGGTTCGACCTCACGACCGATCCGGCGATCGGCGACGCGGGCCGAACGGTCACGCTCGAGGCGGCGGACGTCGGGTCGACGATCGACGCCGGCGCGACGGACGTGACCCTCGCGACGGTCGAGATCGCCGGCGACGCGCCGGGCGAGGCCGAGCTCGCCGTCGACCTCCGACAGCTCGACGGCAACGACGGCGACCGCCTCACCCCCGCCGCGCAGGCCGGGACGCTGACGGTCACGGGCGACTCGTCGCCGTCCGACGAAGCGGGCGCGGACTCGCAGTCCGCCTCGTCCGCTCCGGGCCCGGTCGCCGAGCTGGGGGGGAGCGCCGAGGGCCTCCCGACCGGGATCCTCGCCCTGCTCGCGGCGCTCGCCGCGGTCGGGGTCCTCTCCGCCATCGCGATCGCGCGCCGACGCTCGTAGCGTTCCCGCTAACCGCGCTCATCCGCCCCGTCCGACGCGAAGCGACAACCGACTCCACGATGTCACAAACGAACCAAACGACCACCGACGACCCGGCGAGCGGCGACGCATCGACGAACGGCGACACCACAGCGAGCGGCGACGCATCGACGACCACTGACGACCCGGCGAGCAGTGACGGCCCGACCACCACCGACGAATCCGTACACGCCTCCTACGCCTTCGGCGTCCGAATCCGCGAGGAGACCCCGCCCGACGGCGATCCGGAGTACCGATTCGAGGCGCCGAATCACGAGGGGATCGCGTTCGACGACCCGGACACCGCGGAGCTGTACGCCGACGTGTACTTCGACGTGAACGGCTTCCAAGAGGCCGGCACCGGCGACCGCGGCGTCCCTCCGGCGATCATCCAGGCCGGTCGCGACACGCTGGTCGGCTACCTCCTCACGCAGCCGGACACGGGCCGGAACTGGGTCGCCTCGTACTACGGGGAGAAGCCCGAGAAGATCGACCGCTACGTCGCCCGCGTTCGGAAGCGCGCGCGGCTGATCCGCGAGCGGGCCGCGGAGCGGGGGCTCACCGAGGAGGCCGACTGAGGCGGCGGCTTCCGCGTCCCGAACGTATTTCCTCCGCCCGCCGGTGGATCGGTTCATGTCGGAACTGCCGCTCGACGCGTACTACGACCTGACCCAGATCGGCGAGGTCGCCGTCTCCCCGACCGGCGACCGCGTCGCCTTCACCGCGACCGAGTACGACCAGGCCGCCGACGAGGCGGTCTCCTCGCTGTTCGTCGCCCCGACCGACGGCTCCCGCGAGCCGCACCGCCTGACGAGCGCGTCGGGCGCCTCGGCGCCGACGTGGGGGCCGGACGGCGACCGCCTCGCGTTCGTGGCCGCCCGCGACCGCGACGCGGAGAGACGGGTGGGCTGGCGCGACCGAGACGAGGAGGACGACGGCGAGGGAGCGGAGACCGAAGACGACGAGGAAGGAGACGAGGCCGAGGAAGACGAGGACGAACCCCTCGGAAACGGCGACGAGGAGCCCAAGCCGCAGGTGTGGATCTTCGACCTCGCGCTGGGCGGCGACGCGCGCCAGGTCACCGAACGCGACGAGGGCGTCGCCGGCTTCGACTGGTCGCCCGAGGGCGACCGCCTCGTGATCGAGTCGCGCGACCCGACCGACGAGGAGTCGGAGTACCTCGACCAGGTCCGCGAGGAGGGCGGCCCCATCGAGACGACCCGGCTCCAGCACAAGGTGAACGGCGCGGGGTGGACCGACGAGGTGACGCGGTACCTCTTCATCGTCGACCTCGACGACCCCGAGAGCGACCCGCGACGGCTCGACGACGCGTACGGCGGCGGCGCCTTCGAGGACATCGCGGGCATGGACCCGACGTGGGGCGACGGCGGCCGAATCGCGTTCACGTCCTGTCGGCTCGACAGGCCCGACGACACCACCGTCCGCGACCTCTACGCCGTTTCGCCCGACGGCGGCGACGCGGAGCGGCTCACGGGCGGCGACCTCTCCCACGGCGCGCCGGCGTGGCGCCCCGGCGGCGACGGGATCGCGACGGTCGCCAGCGACCCGGACGACCCGCCAGCGCCGGCGGAGGTGTACCTGATCGGAGCAGATCCCGACGACCCCGTCTCGCTCACCGCCGACCTCGACCGAACAGTCGCCCGCGGCGGCGGGATCGAGTGGGTCGACGGCGCGGTCTACACCCGGATCGCCGACGAGAGCCGGACGCGGCTGGTCCGCGTCGAGACGGACGGAACCGTCGAGCGCGTCTTCGAGGCGCAGGGCCGCGACCGCGCGATGGCCGGCTTCGACGTCGCCGACGACGGCTCGACGGCGGTGACGGTTCTCTCGGAGCCGGAGTCCGGGACCGACCTGTACGCGGTCGACGTCGACGACCTCGATGAGGAGTCCGAACCCGACTCCTTCCGGCGCCTCACGCGGGTCAACGAGTCGCTCGTCGACGAGTTCGCGATGCCGGAGGCCCGGCGCGTCGAGTGGGAGTCGGACGGTTGGACGCTCGACGGGGTGCTGTACCACGACCCCGAAATGGACCCCGAGGCCGGCGACCACCCGCTGGTGGTCGCGATCCACGGCGGCCCGATGTCGTACGACGAGCCGGTGTTCAGCTTCGGACACGCCGCGCTGACGAGCCGGGGGTACCTGGTCTTCCGCCCGAACTACCGCGGCGGCACCTCCCGCGGCCGCGAGTTCACCGCGGAGCTGACCGGGGAGTGGGGGACCGCCGAGGTCGACGACATCGCGGCGGGCGTGGAGTCGCTCGCGGACCGCGGCTGGGTCGACCCCGACCGCGTGTTCGGCCACGGCTTCTCGTACGGCGGCATCGCGCAGGGCTTCCTCGTCACGCAGGAGCCGGAACTGTTCACCGCCGCGGCGCCGGAACACGGCATCTACGACATCCGGTCGGCGTTCGGCACGGACGACACGCACATCTGGATGGAGGCGGAGTTCGGCCTCCCGTGGGAGAACCCGGAGGCGTTCGACGCGTCGTCGGCGATCCTCGACGCCGGGAACATCGAGACGCCCCTGCTGGTGATGGCCGGCGGCGAGGACTGGCGGTGTCCGCCCTCGCAGTCCGAGCAGCTGTACGTCGCCGCCCGCAAGCAGGGCGTCGACGCCGAACTGGTCGTCTATCCGGACGAACACCACAACATCGGCGACCCCGACCGCGCGATTCACCGGTTAGAGAAGATCCTCGGCTGGTACGAGACGCACGACCCGGCGGTCGAGGACGCCGACGGCGAGTAGGGGTCAGACCGTCAGTTCCTGTCGGATCGTGACCGAGCCCGACGGGACGTGGACGACCCTGACCACGAGTCGGTCGCCCTCGCTCAGCGAACAGCTCTCGTTAGTGAGACGGAACTGAAAGAACGAGCCGGCGGCGAGGCGGTTCGTCGTCCGCGAGTCCAAGACGCCGAGGTCGACCCGGTTACCGCCGGAGACGATGCTCTCGTCGATCGAGCCGGACGCGACGTTCGAGTCGGCGAAACTCCCCGAACTGCTCCCTCCCTCGGGGAGGTCGATCAGTCGCTCTCGCCCGCCGCAGGCGTCCGTCGCGTCGATGGCGATCTCCATCTCCTCGACCGGGACGGGGTCGCCGGCGACGTGGGTGATACGGACTATCCCGCCGTCGTAGCCGTCCTGGACCGCGAACTCCCCGCTGGACTGCGAGACGTACGGACCGGGGTTCCGGAGGTCGTCCGCGACGCCGAGCGCGAAGACCGAGAGTGTCGCGGAGAGGATCACGACGATCGCGACGAGGAGAATCGTCGAGACCACCGACGAGACGCCCCGGGAGTGTGTAGTCACTGTTCCGCCGTTAGCGACGCACTCACGAAAGTCCGGCGTTTATCAGTGCTCGACGAACTCGACGAGCACGCCGCCGGTGGACCGCGGGTGACAGAACGCGACCTCGTGACCCCACGCCCCGGGGCGCGGCTCCTCGTCGACGAGGTCGATGCCGAGATCGCGGGCGTGGTCGAGGGCGCCCGGGAGGTCGTCGACCGCGAGCGCGACGTGGTGGATCCCGGGGCCCTCGCGGTCGAGGTAGTCGGCGATCGTCCCGCCGGTGTCCGGTTCGAGCAGTTCGAAGTACCCGCCGCCGTCGAGTTCGAGGAAGACGATCCGCATGTCGTCGAACGTCTCCTCGTGGGCGACCGGCGCGTCGAGCAGGCCGCCGAACAGGTCGGCGAGGGCGGTGGCGTCGCGGGTCGCGACGCCGACGTGGTCGAATCGCATACGCGTCGGATCGTGCGCCCCCGACTTATAACGACCGAGCGGGCCGGCGTCCGGGCGACCGTCCCCGCACGCCCCGCCGGGATCCAAAGGTTTGCGTGCGGTCCGGTCGAAGCGGGGACGATCCACCCCGTGAGCGACTCAGAGACCGACTCGACGGAGCAGATGACGTCGCGGAACATCCTCGGCTCGCTGCTGGAGAGCGGGCTCCACGAGATGAACCGGGAGCGCTCCGGGCTGCTCCTCTCCGGGCTGTCGGCGGGGCTCGACATCGGATTCGGCCCGCTGATGATGGCCGTCGTGTTGACGCTCTCGCCGGGGACGTTCGGCGACCTGTCGACCGAGCTACTGCTGGCGAGCGTCTACTCCATCGGCTTCATGTTCGTCATCCTCGGCCGCTCCGAGCTGTTCACCGAGCACACGACGCTGGCCGTCATCCCGGTCCTCGACCGCCAGGCGTCGGTCCGCCAGCTCGGCCGGCTCTGGGGGCTGGTGTACGTCGGGAACATCGTCGGCGGGCTGCTGTTCACGCTGCTCGTGACGCTGCTGATGCCGGAGCTCGGCGTCGTCGACCCGGCGGCGTTCGAGACCATCGCCCTGAAGCTCGTCGACCACGACCTCACGTGGCTGTTCGTCGGCGGCGTCTTCGCCGGCTGGCTGATGGGGCTGCTGGCGTGGCTCATCACGGCGGCGCAGGACACGACCGCGCGGATCCTGCTCGTGTTGATCGTCACCGGCACCATCGGCCTGCTCCACCTCCCGCACTCGATCGCGGGCAACGTCGAGGTGCTGTTCGGGCTGATCGTGTCCTCCGCGATCACCCCGGCGGACTACGTCGGGTTCCTCGTGCTGGCGACGCTCGGCAACGCCTTCGGCGGCGCGGTGTTCGTCGCGCTCCTGAAGTACGGCCACGTGGTTCGGGGGGCGAACTGAGCCGTCCGCGAACGGGAGCGCGTCGCGACCCGACCTACCGCCCCGGCTTGTACTCGCCGAACTCGTCCCGGAGCACGTCCGATATCTCCTGGACCGTCGCGTACGCCTTCACCGCGTCGACGATGTGCGGCATCACGTTGTCGGACCCCTGCGCGGCCTCGCGGAGCCCCGCGAGCGCGTCGTCGACCGCGTCGTCGTCGCGCTCGTCTTTCACCCCGTCCAGGCGCTCGCGCTGGTTCTGCTCCTGGTCGGGGTCGACCTCCTCTAAGTCCATCTCCGGCTCCTCGTCGACCTCGAACTCGTTGACGCCGACGATGATCCGCTCGCCCTCCTCGATCTCCTGCTGGCGCTCGAAGGCCACGTCCTGTATCTGGCGCTGGACCCACCCGCTCTCGACGGCCTCCAGCATGCCGCCGCGGCGGTCCACCTCCTCTAGGATCTCGAACGCCTCCTCCTCGATCCCGTCGGTGAGGTCCTCGACGTAGTACGAGCCCGCGAGCGGGTCGATCGTGTCGGCCGCGCCCGACTCGTGGGCGAGGATCTGCTGGGTGCGGAGCGCGGTTCGGACGGACTTCTCGGTCGGCAGCGCGAGCGCCTCGTCTTTCCCGTTCGTGTGGAGGCTCTGGGTGCCGCCGAGGACCGCGGCGAGCGCCTGGTAGGAGACGCGGACGACGTTGTTCTCGATCTGCTGGGCGGTGAGCGTCGAGCCGCCGGTCTGGGTGTGGAACTTCAGCTGCTTCGACTTGGGGTTCTCGGCGTCGAACCGCTCGTCCATGATCTGCGCCCACATCCGGCGGGCCGCGCGGAACTTCGCGGCCTCCTCGAAGATGTTGTTGTGGGCGTTGAAGAAGAAGGAGAGCTGCGGGGCGAACTCGTCGACGTCGAGCCCGGCGTCGAGCGCGGCCTCGACGTACTCGATGCCGTCGCCGAGGGTGAAGGCGATCTCCTGGGCCGCGGTCGAGCCCGCCTCCCGGATGTGGTACCCCGAAATGGAGATGGTGTTGAACGACGGGGTCTCGGTCGCGCAGAACTCGAAGATGTCCGTGATCAGCCGCATCGACTCCGTCGGCGGGTAGATGTAGAGGTTCCGCGCGATGTACTCCTTCATGATGTCGTTCTGGATCGTCCCGCGGAGCCGGTCGCGCGGGACGCCCTGCTTGTCGCCCATCGCGACGTACATCGCGAGCAGCACCGCCGCGGGCGCGTTGATCGTCATCGACGTGGACACCTCGTCGAGCGGGATGCCGTCGAAGACGGTCTCGAAGTCGTCGAGGGTGTCGATGGCGACGCCGGAGCGCCCGACCTCGCCCTCGGCCATCGCGGCGTCGGAGTCGTACCCCATCTGCGTCGGGAGGTCGAACGCCATCGAGAGGCCCGACGAGCCCTCGTCGATGAGGTACTGGAACCGATCGTTCGTCTCCGCGGCGGTGCCCATCCCGGCGTACTGGCGCATCGTCCACAGGCGCCCCCGGTGCATCGTCGAGTAGACGCCGCGGGTGTACGGCTCCTCGCCGGGGTAGCCGAGGTCCTCCCGGTAATCCGTCTCGACGTCGGCGGGCGTGTACAGGGGGTCGACCTCCTGGCCGCCGGTGTCGGTGGTGAACGTCTCCTCGCGCTCGCCGAACCGCTCGACCGTCTCGCCGTAGGTGCCCGCCTCCCACGACTCCTTGGCCTCCCGGATCTCGGCGAGTTCCTCGGGATCGTACATTATCGAATCGTCGCCCGAACGGAACTTAACAGTTTTCAGGTCACCGGCGGCGGTCGCCGGACCGGCCCCGCCGACCCCGCGCGTCGAGTCCGGCCCGCCGTCCCGATTTAAGTGTCACGCGTTCGAGTCGCGGGTATGGACGTGCTCACGGACCCTGCCCGTCGGTTCCTGACGGCGACGGCCCCGGAACACACGCCGGTCCAGGCGGAGATGGCCGACCTCGCCGACGAGTGGGGCTTCCCGATCATCGGCCCCGAGGCGGGGGCGGTCCTTCGCCTGCTCGCGCGGCTGACGGACGCGGACCGCGTCTTCGAGTTCGGCTCCGGGTTCGGCTACTCCGCCACGTGGTTCCTCCGCGGCGGCGCCGGGAGCGTGGTCTGCACCGAGTTCGACGCCGACGAGGCCGAGCGCGGCGTCGCGTTCGCCGCCGAGGGCGGCTACGCCGACAGCGTCACCTTCGAGGTCGGCGACGCGATGGAGACGGTAGACCGCTACGAGGGCCCCTTCGACGTGGTCCTGATCGACCACCAGAAGGGGCGGTACGCCGACGCCTACCGGACGGTCCTCCCGAAGGTCAGGACCGGCGGCGTGATCGTCGCCGACAACGTCACCCGCGGCCCCATCGACTTCGAGGCCCTCGTCGCGCACTTCGAGGCGGGCGAACCGCTCCCGGACGACGCGGTCGACGGGGAGACGCGCGGCATCGGGGAGTACGTGGGGACCGTCCGCTCGGACGACGCCGTGGAGACCGCGGTCCTCCCAGTCGGCTCCGGGGTCGCCGTTTCAACGGTCGTCCGGTGAAACCGAACGAAACGGTTATCATGTCGAATTGAAAACATCAAGTAAGATGGAGGAACCGGTCGGAGCCGGCGAGGGCGATGGGCCGCGAGCGGCGTCGCTCGTACGCGTCCTCGCGGTCGACGACGAGTCGGGGTTCGCCGAAACGGCGGCCCGCCGCCTTGAGACGCGCGACGACCGGACCGAAGTGGTACCGGTCGAGGGTGCCGAGGCGGCGCTGGAAGCGCTCTCGTCGGCCCCGTTCGACTGCGTGGTGTCCGGTTACGAACTGCCCGAGGCCGACGGCGTCGAGCTTCTGGAGGCCGTTCGCGATCGACACGGCGACGTGCCGTTCGTGCTGTTCACCGGGTCCGGATCGGAGGGAGTCGCCAGCGACGCTATCTCGGCCGGCGTCGACGAGTACGTCAGGCGAGACGAGCCCGACGACCAGTACGCGCGGCTCGCGGCGGCTGTCGAGGGCGTGGTCTCGCAGGCGCGCGGCGACCGTCGCCTGGCCGCGCACCTGGAGCGCACAAGCGACGCGTTCTGTCAGGTCGACTCGGAGTGGCGGCTGACGTACCTCAACGACCGCGCGGTCCGGATGATCGACCTCGACGCCGACGAACTGCTCGGGGAACGGATCTGGGACCTGTTCCCGGAGACCACGGACACCGACGGCGAGGCGGCCCTCCGTGAGGCCGCCGAGACGGGGGAGCCGGTGCGGTTCGAGGAGCACGTCGACCGGCTCGGCGCCGACCTCGTCGTGAACGCCCACCCCACACCCGACGGCCTCGCGCTGTACTCCCGGGACGTGACGGAGAAGCGGGAACGGGAGCGGGAGCTCCGCGAGCTCTCCGAGCGGCTCCAGCTGGCCGTCGAGGGCGCCGACGTCGGGGTCTGGGACTGGAACGTCCGGACGGGCGAGGTGCGGTTCGACGACCGGTGGGCCGCGATGCTCGGCCACGACACCGACGAGATCGACTTCGACCTGTCGACGTGGGAGGAGCGCGTTCACCCCGACGACATCGGCGATGCCTGGGACGCCATCGAGGCGCACTTTGCCGGCGAGACCGACCTCTACCAGTGCGACTTTCGGATGCGGACGAAGGCGGGCGATTGGAAGTGGATCCGCGACCGCGGCCGGGTCGTCGAACGGACGGATGACGGCGAGCCGCTCCGGGCCGTCGGCATCCACATCGACGTCACCGAGGAAAAGGAACGAGAGCGAGAGCTCGAGCGGTACCGCCGCATCGTCGACGAGCTGCCGGAGTCGGTGTGTATCTACGACGCCGACGGCCGCATCGCGCTCGCGAACGACCACACCGCCGACGTGCTGGCGGCCGACCCGGAGGCGCTCGTCGGCCGGGAGAGCCGCCTCGTCGACCGCATCCGCGCGGCCGGCGACGGCGACGAGTACGAGGCGCTCGTCGACGGCGAGCGCGACTCGCTGACCGGGACCGTCGAGGTCGAGCTGCCGAGGGAGCCCGAGGCGATCGTCGACTACGGGCTGACCCGGCTCGTCATCGACGGGGAGTTCGACGGCGTGCTCGGCATCTCTCGGGACGTGACCGACGATCGGCGGCGGCAGCGGCGGCTCGAACGCACCACTGCGCGGCTGGAGGCGCTGTTCGAGCGCTCGCCGGACATGATCGACATCCATGACGAGGCGGGCGAGATCGTCGACGCGAACCGGGCGATGACGCGGGAGATCGGCTACGACCGCGAGGAGCTCGTCGGCATGGACGTCTGGGAAGTGGACGCCGAACTCGATCCCGACGAGGGCGTTCGGCTCTGGAACGGGCTGGAGATGGACGAGACGGTCCGGCTGGAGACGACGTTCGCCCGCGCGGACGGCTCGACGTTCCCGGCCGAGGTCCACGTGCGGCGCATCGACGTCCAGGGCGAGGACCGCTTCCTGGCGAGCAGCCGCGACATCTCCGAGCGCAAGGCGTACGAGCGCCGCATCGAGCGGGAGAACGAGCGGCTCGACGAGTTCGCGAGCATCGTCTCCCACGACCTCCGGAACCCGCTCAACGTCCTCTCGGGGTACCTCCGGCTCGCCCGCGAGACGGGGACCGACTCCTACTTCGACCGCTGCGAGCGCGCGCTCGACGAGATGGAACGGCTCATCGAGGACGTGCTCGCGCTCGCGAAGCAGGGCGAGGCGGTCGGGTCGTTCGAGCGCGTCAACCTCGGCGAGCTGGCCGCCGGGTACAGCGACGACGCGTTCGGATCGGCGAACGGGGAGGACCCGTTCGGCGGCGATGCCGGCGACACCGCCGACGGCGAGGCGGAGGCCGATTCGAGCGAGGTCGAAGTCGACGCCGACGGGGAGATCCTCGCCGACCCCGGACGGGTCCGGCAGCTCCTTGGGAACCTGTTTCGAAACGCCGTCGAACACGGCGGCGACCGCGTCTTCGTCGGCGACCTCCCGGACGGCTTCTACGTCGAGGACGACGGCCCCGGGGTCGACCCCGACGAGCGGGAGAAGGTGTTCGAGAGCGGCTACACGACCTCCGAGACGGGGACGGGCTTCGGGCTCTCAATCGTCCAGCGCATCGCCGAGGCGCACGGCTGGGACGTCGCGGTCACGGAGGGAGAGCGCGGCGGCGCTCGGTTCGAGTTCACCGGCGTCGACCGCCCGGACCCGTCGCCGCAGGAGTCAGCGGCGCCCGGCGAGGCGGTCGAGCCGCAGGACTGAGCGAGCGGGTCGCGCGTCCGAACCGGCTGCGAGAAGGGACGGTCGACGCGGCGGTTGCCCCCTAGAACGCGCCGGGGTAGACGCTGACGTCGGCGTGGAGCTCCTCGCGGAGCGCGCTGTGGACGTGACAGATGCCCTCGGCGCGCTCGGCGATGTCGGCGGCGGTCTCGTCGTCGAGGTCGGCCTCGACGTGGACGTCGAAGGCGATCGATTCGAGGTCGTCGTCGTCGTCGAGCTCGGCGCTCGCGTCGATCTGGATCGTGCCGAGGTCCTCCTCGCCGCGCTGGCTCCCGCCGACGCGGAGCGCCGGGAGGTAACAGGAGGCGTACGTCGCGACGAGCGCCGCGTTCGGGTTCGGGCCCGTCTCGTCGGTGGCGTCGATCTGGAGGTCGAACTCGCCGACCTGGCTGGTGCTCGCGTACCCTTCCTCGGAAACCGTGGATGTCTCGATGTCTGCCATAGTCGAGTGCCCGTTCGGTCTCGGGCGGATAAAGGCTATCGGCATCGGCGCGTCGAGGACGCGCCGAGCCGCGACGCGACCCCGATCGCTTCGCAGTCAGCGACGCGTCGGTCGTCGAATCGGGGCCAGCGACGCGTCAGTCGTCGCCGGACGCGTCCGGTGCCATCCCGGTCGCGCCGCGGAGGTCGGCCTCGATCGCTTCCAGCGTCCGGCCCTTCGTCTCGGGGACGGTGCGGTGGGTGAACAGGAGGGCGACGACGCTACAGCCGCCGAACAGCCAGAACGTCGCCGGCGTGCCGATTCCGTCGAGCAGCACGGGGAACGACAGCGCCACGGCGAGGTTCGCGAGCCAGTTGGCGACGGTGACGATCCCCATCGCGCTCCCGCGGACGGCGAGCGGGTAGATCTCGGATATCAGCAGCCAGAACACCGGGCCGAGCCCGATCGCGAAGAACGCGACGAACGACACGAGCGTGAGCGTCGCCAGCCACCCCATCCCGCCGGTCGGATCGGCGAACTGGAAGACGAACCCGGCGACGGTGAGCGACCCGATCATCCCGCCGGTCCCGACGAGCAGGAGGGGGCGCCGCCCGACGCGGTCGACGAGGAGGATCGCGACGATCGTCATCGCCACGTTGACGGTGCCGATGAACACCGACGCGAGGATCGACTGCGAGCTGCCGAACGCGGTCGACTCCAGGATCGTCGGCGCGTAGTACATCACGGCGTTGATCCCGGTGACCTGCTGGAAGACCGCGAGTCCGAGCCCGACGATCAGCGCCGGGCGCATCCACGGACTGAGCAGATCGCGGACTCCGTTTCCGGACTGGGTCTCGACGGTCTCCTCGATCTCCGAGAGCTCGGAGTCGATGTCGCCGTCGCGCGTGCGGCGGAGCACCGCCCGGGCCTCGTCGGTCCGGCCCTGCTCGTAGAGCCACCGCGGGCTCTCGGGCATCCTGAGCATGCCGACGGCGAGGACGACGGCGGGGACCATTCCGGCGCCGAGCATGATCCGCCACGACCCGGAGCCGGAGAAGGCGTAGTTGACGAAGTACGACGAGAGGATCCCCACGGTGACCATCAGCTGGTTCAGCGACGTGAGGCCGCCGCGGACGGAGGGCGGCGCGATCTCGGAGATGTACAGCGGGCCGACGATCGACGCGAACCCGATGGCGATCCCGTCGATCATCCGCCCGGCGACGAGCACCTCGACGGTCGGCGCGACCGCCATGAGGAACGAGCCGAGGAAGAACACCCCGGCCGACAGGAGGATGAACCGTTTGCGGCCGATGCGGTCGGAGATCTGCCCCCCGACGGCCGCACCGGCGGCCGCGCCGACCATCGCACCGCTGACGACGATCCCCTCCACCAGCGGGCTCAGCTCGAAGGCCGTGTCGATGAAGAGGATGGCTCCGGAGATGATCCCGGTGTCGAACCCGAACAGGAGTCCGTTGAGCGCTGCGAGCGCGGAGACGACGTAGACGAAGCGACCGCCCTCTCCCCGGATCACAGCCCGCATATCGGCGGTTGACATGGCGTACCAATTCGGCGCTAACCATCATTTATTTAGAAGCCTTCTGATTTATTATTAATTTAAATACATTCAATACATTTCTCCTACCGACCGCTCACGGAATCTACTCTCAGAGAGGATAATATTTATTCAGATTCGAATAGCATTCTACTGCGGACCGTCGCGGCGTCCCGTCTCCGGCGTCGAAGCGGCACCGCGCACGAACTGCCGAGCTTCGCCGTCGAAAAAAACGAGGTCGTCGCCGCACTCGGGCCGAGCGGGCGTGGAAGTCGGCCGCCGGCGCCGAAAGCGCTACTCTAAGGTGTACGTCTCGTCGCCTTCGAGGACGACCGGCTCGGCCGCGGCGCCCGCGGCTTTCACCTCGTTGACGAACTCCTGCGTCTCGATCTCGATCGGGCCGAACGAGTCGTAGTGCATCGGGAAGACGACGTCGGCGCCCACCCAGTCGGCGGCGATGCCGGCGCCCGCGGGCCCCATGGTGAAGTGGTCGCCGGCGGGTAAGGCGGCGGCGTCCGGCTCGAGGTACGGGGCGATCACGTCGACCATCTCGGACATCAGGCCCGTGTCGCCGGCGTGGTAGAACGTGGTGCAGTCGGCGTCTGACTCCTGGGTCGGCTTCTTGTCGCCGATGACGAACCCGGTCGGCATCCCGCCCGAGTAGTCGGGGTCGTTCTCGATGCCGTTCGAGTGGTCCGCGCGGACCATCGTCACCCACGCGTCGCCGCACTCGGCGGTGCCGCCGATGTTCATCCCGCCGGCCGGGAGGGTGTGCTCGTGGCCGAAGTTCTCCTGAACGTAGCCCGTCAGCTCCGGAGTGGCGACCACGGTGGCGTCCTCGAACTCGGCCGCGTCGGCGATGTGGTCCGCGTGGCCGTGGGTCAAGAGGAGGTAGTCGGGGTCGAGCTCCTCGGGGTCGACGTCGGTCTTCGGGTTGTCGAAGAACGGGTCGATGAGCAGCTCCGTGTCCTCGACCACGACGTGCCACGTGGAGTGGCCGTGCCAGGTGAGTTCCATGGTACGTCCGTTACATCTCGGCGGGCCGTAATAAAACTCGACGCCGCGGGTCGCGTCGTCCGCCGGCGAAAGCAATTAACAGGGACGAACGCGAACGCAGAGTAGATGCCCTCCGAGACCAGCGAGCCCGGCGACCCGTCGGCCGCCTGCCCCGCCTGCGGGGAGGCGGTCCCCGCCGGGTCGAGCTTCTGCCCCGACTGCGGCGCCGACCTCGGCGACCCGTCCGACCCCGCGTACTGCGCCGCGTGCGGCGAGGCGTTCGACGACGACGACCGATTCTGCTCGAACTGCGGCGCGTCGCGGTCGGGCGGCGGGTCCGCCGCGTCCGAGGTAGCGGGCCGCGCGCCCACGGAGTCGGCGGACCCCGACTCGTCCCCGTCGCGCTCGGCGCCGACCCCGCGGGAGAGTTCGCGCGCTTTCCGCCGTCGCGTCCAGGACCACCTCGACGCCGGGTGGGACGTCGAGCGGGACGACGGGGACCG
The DNA here is from genome assembly GCF_000337395.1 of Halorubrum distributum JCM 13561. Classification (NCBI taxonomy): domain Archaea; kingdom Methanobacteriati; phylum Methanobacteriota; class Halobacteria; order Halobacteriales; family Haloferacaceae; genus Halorubrum; species Halorubrum distributum. The sequence continues at coordinate 108,182 of NZ_AOJF01000022.1, read as the reverse complement.
AGTGGTCCTCGTCGACCGCGGTATCGGCTCCGTCGGCGTCCACATCCTCCTGTTCATCTTCACCAGCGGGATCGGAAACCTGCTGTACGGCTGGTGGCACTACTCGAAGCTCGCCGAGCGGCGGCGACTCGTTCGCGGCGACGAGACGCCGGCGCGCGCCCCGTCGAGCGTCGAGGGCGCGGGTCGGACGGAGACGGCCACCGCGTACGTCCTGTCCGCGCTGCTGTTGCTGATCGGCGGCTGGATCGGCTTCCTCGCGGCGACGAGCGGGTCCCCGCCCGCCGCGCTGATCGGGATCGCGTTCGCCGGGCTCGGCCTCGGCGTGGCACCGCCCGTCCGCCGGCGACTCGACCGCCGTCACGGGATAACCAAGTTCGGTCGACGGAAGACGGTCGACCACCGGGTCGTCCGGCCGCCCGAGTCCGTGGAGGGGCCCTGCGTCGTCTGCGGCGAAGGGTTCGAGCGCGGCCTCGTCAGGCGGCGCCGCGACGAGACGGTCGTCGCCGGCGTCCCGGTCCGGACCCACTCGATCCGCCACAACCACTACTGCGTCGACTGCGCGCGGTCGGAGCTGTTCGGCGACCGGATCGGCGCCCCGTCGCTCGACCACATCGCGGACGACGACGGGGGAACTGACGGCGCGGCCGGTGACGACGCGAGCGACGGTCCGAGCGACGAGGCGGAGACCGACTCGGTCCGCGAAGCGAGCGAGTCGGCGGAGTAAATGGTGTCCTCCCCCCGCCGCGGTCGTCGCTTGCCTCTCCGGGAACGCTTTTCGGGGGCCCGCCCGTTCGCTCGCGTATGTACCAGGCACGGTTCCGCGACCCGGCCGGATCGATCCGCGAGGGCGAGTACGACCCGGCGACCGACACGGTCGCCTTCGGCGGCGAGGAGTACGCGCTCTCGGACCCCGCGATCGACGTGCTCGCGCCGACCGACCCGTCGAAGATCGTCTGTATCGGGCGCAACTACGCCGACCACGCCGCCGAACTCGGCAACGACGTGCCGGACCGCCCGCTGCTCTTCTTGAAGCCGCCGAACGCGGTGGCGAGCCACGGCGACACCGTGACCGTCCCGGCCGGAAAAGAGCGGATCGACTGGGAGGCGGAGTTCGCGGTCGTGATCGGCGAGCAGTGTAAGTCGGTCGACGCCGCGGACGCGATGGACGTCGTCGCGGGGTTCACCTGCATGAACGACGTGTCGAACCGCGACGACCAGAACCGCGAGCAGAACTGGGTGCGCGGGAAGGCGTTCGACGGCGCCGCGCCGCTCGGCCCGGTCCTCGCGACGCCCGACGAGGTTCCCGCCGACGCGAGCGTCGAACTCCGCGTCAACGGCGAGACGAAGCAGTCGAGCGACCGCGAGCACATGATCTTCGACGTGCCGACGCTGATCGAGGAGATCACGACGTACCTCACGCTCGAACCCGGCGACGTCATCGCGACGGGCACCCCGGAGGGCGTCGGCGCCCTCTCCGACGGGGACACCGTCGAGGTGGAAGTCGAGGGCGTCGGCACGCTGGAACACGACGTGCGGATCCCCTGAGCGGCGCGCCGTTCGGCCGCCTCCCCGTTTTTGCGGTTCGGTACCACACCTCGTTTCCGGTGAACGCTTATGTGCGAGCCCCGGGAGTCGGAAGTATGGAGACCAGTTCGTTCGTCGCCGGTTCATGACGGCATCGCCGCGGCGCGACGCGGCCGCCCCGCTCCGCGAGGCGGGGGCCGTCGCCCGCGCCGCAGAGCCGCGACTGGAGCGCGAGACGCTCCCCTCTCCGGGCCGACGCGAGCGCCCGACCGAATGTCACGAGACGACGCCACGACGAACGCGACCGCCGAATCGATCGAAACCGACGCCCACGCCGACGCCGACAACGCCGACGCCCACGCCGACGCCGACAACGCCGACGCCCACGACGCCGACTCCTCCCTCATCGACCCCGCCGCCCCGGACGCGACCCCCGCCGTCGTCGCGGCCCGGTCCGAGGGTGAGCCGCCGGACACGGCGGAGATCCGGGAGCTCGCCGCCGCGGCCGGCTACGCGGTCGTCGGCGAGGTCACCCAGCGGCGCCGCGAGGACCCGACCTACGACCTCGGTCGCGGGAAGGCCGAGGAGCTGATGCGGCTCGCGGCCGACGCGGGCGCCGAGGCGGTGATCTACGACAGGGGACTGTCGCCGGGACAGACGTTCTCGCTGGGCGACCTGCTGCCGCCCGGGACCGCGGTGATCGACCGCCCGCGCCTCGTGTTGGAGCTGTTCGCCGACGCCGCCGACTCGCGCGCGGCCGACCGCCAGCTCGAGCTGGCGCGGTTACGGTACGAGCTCCCCCGGCTCCGGGAGGCGGTCGCCCGCGACGCGAGCGAGGATGTCCGCCTCCAGCCGGAGGGCGACAGCCGCGTGCTCGACGTCGAGAAGCGGATCGAATCCGCGGAGCGCGCGCTCGGCGAGATCGCCGACGACCGGGCGGCCCGACGGGCGGAGCGCCGCGACGCCGGGTTCGACCTCGTCGCGCTCGCGGGGTACACCAACGCCGGGAAGTCGACGCTGGCTCGCCGGCTCGCCGACGAGGTCGACGACCCCGAGTTCGGGGACGAGGCCGGGGGTGGCGACGTCCGCCGCGCCGACGTCCGCCGCGCCGACGCCGACGAGGGTGAGGGCGACCCGGCGGACCGTGACGGCCCGCTCGCGGTCGCGGACCGGCCGTTCGAGACGCTCTCGACGACGACGCGCCGGGCGACGGTCGGCGGGCGGCGAGCGCTCGTCACCGACACCGTCGGCTTCCTCGACGGGCTCCCCCACGAGGCGGTGCGCTCGTTCCGGACGACGATCGACGCGATCCGGGCGGCCGACTGCGCGCTCCTCGTCGTCGACGCGAGCGACGAGCCGGCGGCCCTGCGCCGGAAGCTCACGGCGTCGCTGTCGGCGATCGAGGCGACCGACGGTCCCGTGATCCCCGTGCTGTCGAAGGCTGATGAGGTCGGGGCAGACGGGCTCGCGGCGGCGGTCGAGGCCTACGAGGGCGCGGTCGCCGACTTGGACCCGCGGGACGCCCCCGTCGTCGACGCGCTCCGCTCGCCGATCCCGGTCAGCGTCCGCGACGAGACCGGGCTCGCCGACCTCGCGGACGCGGTGGCCGACGCGCTGCCGACGGCGACCGCGACGGCCGAGGCGCCCAACGGCGGCGCCGCGCAGGCCGCGCTCTCGTGGGCGTACGACCGCGGCGTGGTCGCGGACGTCGACTACGGGAGCGAGACCGTCGTCGTCGAGCTCGGGGGGCGCCCCGACGTGGTCGCCGAGGCCGAGCGGCGGTTCGCGGACGCCCCGTCGTCGTGAATCGCGGGGCGACCCCGTCGCGAGCCCTCGACCGCCAAGACCACGCTTAAGCCCGCCGGTCCCCGACCACCGGGCATGCAACCACGGGATCTCTCCGATCACTCGCCGTACGTGCCCGGGCGGGGCGTCGAGGAGGTCGCCCGCGAGCGCGGGCTCGACCCCGACGACCTCATCAAGCTCTCCTCGAACGAGAACCCGCACGGCCCGAGCCCGGCGGCCGTCGAGGCGATCCGCGAGCACGCCGACCGCGTCCACCAGTACCCGAAGTCCTCGCACACGGACCTCACCGCGAAGATCGCGGCGAAGTGGGGCGTCGACGACGAGCAGGTGTGGGTGTCGCCGGGCGCCGACGGCTCGATCGACTACCTCTCGCGGGCCGCGCTGGAGCCGGGCGACGAGGTGCTGGTGCCGAGCCCCGGCTTCGCCTACTACGCGATGTCCTCGCGGTACCACCACGGCGAGGTGACGGAGTACGAGCTCTCCCCGGCCGACGGCTTCGCGCAGGACGCGGAGACCGTCCTAAGCGCCTACGGCGGCGAGCGGATCGTCTACGTCACCTCCCCGCACAACCCCTCCGGCTCGACCATGCCCCTCGACGAGATCGAGGCGATCGCGGACGCGACCGCCGAGGAGACGCTCGTCGTCGTCGACGAGGCGTACGGCGAGTTCGCCGCCGTCGACAGCGCGATCCCGCTCGTCGACGAGCGCGACGACGTGGCGGTCCTCCGCACCTTCTCGAAGGCGTACGGGCTCGCGGGGCTCCGGATCGGGTACAGCGTCGTCCCCGAGGCGTGGGGCGAGGCGTACGCCCGCGTCAACACGCCGTTCGCGGCCAACGAGCTGGCCTGTCGCGCCGCGCTCGCCGCGTTGGACGACGACGAGCACGTCCAGCGGTCGGTCGAGTCCGCCCGCTGGGCCCGCGAGTACATCGCGAGCGAGCTCGACGCGCCCACCGTCGACTCCGCGGGCAACTTCGTCCTCGCCGCGGTCGGAGACGGCGAGCGCGTCGCCGAGGCGGCTCAGGAGCGCGGAGTGATCGTCCGCGACTGCACCTCGTTCGGGCTCCCGGAGCACGTCCGGGTATCGACGGGCACCCGCGAGGAGACCCGCGAGGCGGTCGCCTTGCTCAACGAGACGCTGGCGGACCTCGAACTCGGTGTCAGCGCGTGAGCGACGGCGACGCCGAGCCCGCGGCGGACGCCGACGCCGCCGAAAGTGCCGACCGCGGCCGCGCCGACCGCGTCGCGGTCACGGGCACCCCCGGAACCGGAAAGTCGACCGCGACGGCGCTGCTCGAAGGCGAGTACGACGTGATCCACCTCAACGACCGGATCAAGTCCGACGACGGCCTCTGGACCGAGCGCGACGACGACCGCGACACGCTCGTCGCCGACCTCGACGCGGTCCGCGAGGACCTCGGCGACTGGAGCGGCGTCCTCGACTCCCACCTCGCGCACCGGTTCGACGTCGACCGCGTGGTCGTGTTGCGGTGTCGCCCGGAGACGATCGAGTCCCGGCTCGAAACGCGAGGCGAGTCGCCCGAGACGGCCGCCGAAAACGCGGAAAGCGAGGCGCTCGACGTGATCCTCTCGGAGGCGGTCGCCGAGCACGGCGTCGAGGACGTCTACGAGGTCGACGCGACCGACCGCGACCCCGAGGCGGTCGCCGACGCGATCCGCGCGGCGATCGAGGGCGAGCGGGAGCCGAGCGCCGGCACCGTGGACTTCATCGATTATATATGAGCCGGCCGCGACCCTCGGGACGGTAGATGACCCTCGACCAGTACCGCTCCGTCGCGGACCGCCTCCTCGGGCCGTGGGTGTCGGCGGCCGACAGGCTCGGCCTCTCGCCCGACCAAGTGAGCGTGATCGCGTTCCTCGTCGCCGTCGCGGCCGCCGTCGCCTTCGCCGCGGGGTCGAGCCCGCTCTACGCCGCCGGTGCCCTCCTCGTCCTCCTCAACGGCTGGCTCGACGTGGTCGACGGGGCGCTCGCGCGACATCAGGGAGTCGCCTCCGACGGCGGCGACTTCCTCGACCACGTCCTCGACCGCTACGCCGACGTGGCGATCATCGCGGGGTTCACGGCCGGCGTCGAGGCGTACGCGCTCGGCTTCGCCGCCGTCACGGGCGTCCTCCTCACCTCCTACCTCGGCACGCAGATCCAGGCGGTCGGCATCGGCCGCGAGTACGGCGGGCTCCTCGGCCGGGCCGACCGGCTCGCGCTCGCCGGGATCGTCGGTGTCGCCGCCGCGGTCTACTCCGCGCCGATCGCCGCCGGGCTGAACGTCGTCGGCCTGCTGCTCGCGCTGTTCGCCGTCGTCGGCCACCTCACGGCGGTCCAGCGGTTCCTCGGCGCCTGGCGCGACCTGTGATCGGCGGGGTCGTCCCTCAGAACGGCGCGTCTGTCGAGGGGCTCCGCGCGCTCGCTTCTCCCGTCCCGGTCATCGGGTTCGATCCCATCCCGGCGTCCTCCTCCGCTTCGGTCTCTACGTCGCCCGTTTCGAGGTACGCCGCCTCCAACTCCGCGAGCCGGTCGTTCACCGCCTCGCTCTGGTTGTGCATCGGGGCCGCGCGGACCCGGACGAGATCGTACTCGTGGCGGTCGGAGAGGCCGTTCCACGCGCGGAAGGCCCCGATAGTCAGCGTGTGCGTCTGCGGGCAGAACGGCGTGGTCGGCGTGAACTCCGCGCGGAGGACGCGGTCGCAGTCGCCGTCGTCGAAGGCGTCCCCGTCGACGACAGCGGGGGCGACGGCGTCGGCGGCAGCCGCGGCGTCGCCGCGCTCGACGGCGTAGCGGAACCCGGCGTTCCCGTGTCGCGTGTCGAGGTTGAGCCGCGCGAGGTTGTAGTTGAACGTCATGTCGTACACCTTCCGCTCCTCGAAGCAGTCGCGGGTGAGCCGGTGGAAGGCGAGGTGGTCCGCCCCCGTGAGCACGTCGTGGCCGTCGAGGAACTCGCCCGGCCGCGGGAGGTCGTCCGCGACGAACTCGTCGTAGCCGTCGAACAGGTCCTCGTCGTCGGAGCCGAAGGGAGACGGGAAACTGGGCATGTGCGTACCGTGGCGGCCCGCCGGGGTACTCCTGACCCCGCAGATGTTCGGGACGCCGTCGCCGGCGAGCGGCCCTCAGCCGTTCCCGCCATCCCGCGAGCGCAGCTCCGCCGCCCGGGCGTGAACGCTGTCGACGGCCTCGCGAGCGGCCGACTCGTCGACCCCGAACGCTCGCGCGGCGTAGGGCAACGAGAACCGGACCGCGAGGTAGGTCATTCGCACCTCCTCGTCGGCGCGAGCGATCGTCGGCGGGACGCCCCGCCTGCCGGTCTCCTTCTCGTCGAATCCTCCGGTGACCGCGTACAGGTCGGCGTACAGCCGAGCCGCCGCCGGGATCTCGAACGACGCGATCCGCCCGTCGGGGCCGTCGACGTGGTACGCGTCGGGTCGCACGCGTTCCTCGCGAACGACCCGCAGGCCGTCGTCGTACGCTTCGATCACCGTTTCGTCGCCGTCGTTCATGGACAGGGAGCTCCGGACACGTGCCGCAACGAGGGAACGATTTAAAAGCGTCCGGTCGGAACGAGGGGTATGCCCACATTCGAGCTGAACCTCTCGGACGACGTGTACGCGGAGTTTCAGCAGCTGGCGGACGAGGAGTTCGTCTCCGAGGAGCAGGCCGCGGAGGACCTCATCGCGTCCGGCATCGAGGCGTACAACGTGAGCGTCGTCGACGACGAGCCCCGCGACGAGATGCTCGACGGCGCCGAGAACAACATGTTCGACACCGCGGAGGACCCGGGCAGCATCGAAGACGACCGGCTCTGAACACTCGGGCTCTGCTGCGCTCCTTTTAACCCACCCCAGACTCAGTACCCCAGCCCGAGCAGCCGGTTCGCCGACAGCGTCGCCAGCCCGAGCGCCATCACGCAGGCGAGCAGTCCGAAGGCGACGGGCCACCCCGCGGCGTCGGAGACGGCGCCGACGACGACGCTGCCGGAGGCGCCCGTCACCATGTACGCGGTCCGGACGAGCCCGAAGCCGGCGCCGCGCTCGGCGTCGGACAGCAGGTCCATGAACCGCGACTGGACCGGCGCGCCCCACGACATCGCGAGGCCGACGAGGCCAACGGCCCCGACCGTGACCGGCAGCCCGAGGTCAAACGCCGCGGCCGCGACCAGCGTCCCGTAGCCGACGACGCCGGCGCCCATCGTCACCATCGCGGTGGCGTCGCGGCCGATCCGGTCGGACACCGAGCCGGTCACCGGCTGGGTGCCGCCGTGGACGAGGAAGTACACGGAGAATAAAAGCGCTGAGAGCGCGCTCGACAGGCCGGTCCCGACCTCCAGGAACGTGGGCAGAAACGAGGCGGTCGCCTGCCACGTGAACGCGCCCATCGTCGCCAGCGCGGTCGTGTAGAGGATTTCCCGCCGCGAGAGCAGTTCGGCGAGCGGGCCGAGCGCGAACCGCTCGCCCATCGGCTGGTCGGGGCGCAGGGGCTCTGTCGGCCGGACCCGCCACGCGAACAGGACGAACACGGGGACCGCGACGGCGGCGCCGAGGAGGACGCCGGCGCGCCAGCCGTGCCGCGACCCGACGAGCGCGGCGGCGGGCGGCGCGGCGAGCCCCGCGAGCGGGCCGCCGGCGACGTGAACGCCGATGGCGCGGCCGGTGTCGTCGAACTGCCGCGTGAGGAACGTCGTCGCGACCGAGTAGTGGAGCCCGGCGCCCACGCCGAGCACGGCCGCGAACAGCCCGAACGCGAGGATCGAGGGCGAGGCGGCGAGCAGCACCGACGCGACGGCGGTTGCGCCGACCGCGGCGAGGATGACGCGGCGCTCGCCGTAGCGGTCGCCGAGGACGCCGGAGGGGAACTGCGCCAGCGCGTAGGTGAGCCACATTCCGCTGAGCGCGAGCCCGACGGTGCCGTTGGTCACGTCGAACTGCGTCGTGATCTCCGGAACGAGCGGGCTGACGACGAGCCGCGCCACCATCGTGCCGGTGAACGCGAGCGTACAGAGCGCGAGCACCGTGTGTTCGTACCGCCAGTTCACGGTCGGCATTCCCGGTACGGGTCAAAGCGGCTTCCGATCGCGGTCAGACGGGCCGGGGACTCGCTCGCTCCCACGGGGGGTCAGGGCCCGTCGGTCGACCGGAGCGGGGACTCACTCCGCCGCGAACCGGATCGGATAGTCGGTGAGGTTCTCGCAGCCGTCCTCGGTGACGACGACGAGGTCCTCGATCCGGACGCCGCCGACCGCGGGGTCGTAGAGGCCGGGCTCGACGGTGATCACGTGGCCGGGCTCCAACTCCTCCCCGCCGCTCGCGAGCCGGGGCGACTCGTGGACGTCGAGGCCGATGCCGTGCCCGGTCGAGTGGATGAACCCCGTCTCCGTTTCCGGGTCGGTCCGGAAGGTGGGTTCGCCGGCCTCCTCGTACACCTCGCAGGCGGCGGCGTGGACCTCCTCGCCCGTGGCGCCCGGCTCGACCGCGTCGAGCGCCGCCTCCAGCGCGCGCTCAGTGAGGTCGTACCACTCGCGGAGGGTCTCGCTCGGCTCGCCGACGCAGAACGTCCGCGTCATGTCGGCGTTGTACTTCGTCGCCTTCGAGCGCGGGAAGATGTCGACGATGATCGCCTCGTTCGCCCGGAGCGGGCCCGAGCCGCGGTCGTGCGGGTCCGCGGCCTGCGCGCCGCCGGCGACGATCGTCTCGTCGAGCGCGCAGCCGTGGCGCAGCAGCGTCACCTCGATCTCCTCGGTCACGCGCTCGCTGGTGAGCGGCTCGCCCTCGTGAAGCAGGACGCCGCGCTCGACGTCGCCGTCCGCCGGGACGTCCTCCCCGGCCACGTCGGCGCCGGCGATCAGGTCCTCTGCGGCGCGCATCGCCGCCTCGTTCGCCTTCTGGGCGTCCCGGATCGCGTCGATCTCCTCGTCGGTCTTCACCGCGCGGACCGCCTGGAGCCGGTCGTCGGCGTCGACGGCCACCTCGATACCCCGCTCGCGGAGGGCGTCGGCGGTGCCGACCGGGCCGCGCGGCGGCATCGAGACGGACTCGACGCCCTTGTCGCGGAGGAACGCGGCGTACATGTCGGTTCGCTCCTCGCGGCCGCCGTACTCGTAGTCGTAGTCGGCGTGGCGCTCCACCGTGTCGGCCGTCGCCTCGGTCTGCGCGCGGCCGTACTCCAGCCCGCTGACGAGGAGGTGGACCTCGCCGTCGGCGTACAGCGTGAGGAACGGGTCGGGCCCGGTGAACCCGGAGAGGTACAGCTGGTTTGCGTCCTCCTGCGAGGCGTCGAGCAGGTAGCCGTCCGCATCGAGGTCGGCCAAGTGGTCGTCGAGTCGGGTTCGGTTCACACTTCTCCCTGCTCGGGCGACGCTCAAAGCGGTTGTCCTCGCGGAACCGGCCGAACGAGGAGGGCCCTTCGAGGCCGGCGCGAGACAAGGCATATACGGCTCACGTCGGAATGCGGGCGTTGCAATGTCGCCTGAGGATAATACTACCCTCCGTTCGCTCCTCAATCTCCCGCCTCGCTGGCTGCCGGTCGCCGTCGCCTGCGGGGCCGGCGCGGCGCTGCTCGGACTGGCGCTCACCCGGGTCGGACTCGCGGTCGCCGGCGTGTCGCCGGGGGACTCGGACGTCGCCCACTGGATGGTCGGCGGACCGATCTCCGCGCTCGAAGGGTCGATCTGGTTCCTCTTCGACGCGCACTGGATCCGGACCCGGACGGGCCACGGGCTGTCGAACCTCGTCACTTTCGGGCACCCGCTGATACAGTCGGACGCCGCGCTGTGGCCGCTCCGTCTCGTTCCCCTCACGTTCGGTCTCGGCGCCGCGACCGCCGTCCGGTACCTCGGTATCGACGACCTGCTCGCCGGCGCCGTGACCGGGGTGGGCGCGACGCTGGGCTACCTCCCGGCGATGCTTGCGCTGCGGGCGGTCTCCCGCGTGCCGCTCACGCGCCACGCGGCCGACGGGAGGGTACCGATCTCCGACGCCGACGGGATCCCGGTGTCGGCGGCGGCCGGCGTCACCGCCGGTCCCGACCTCGCCGTTACCCTCGCGGTGGTGACCGGCCTGAACGTCGTCCTCGGCTACCTCGCCGGCGCGTTCGCGGCGGCCACGGTCGGCGATTGACGGAGGGATCGGTCGCCCCGAGCGCCGCCCGGCCCCCGCGAAACGCATATATACTAACTCCCGTTCCGCCGCCGTCGTCTTCGCTCTCGACCGGGGTTCGTTCCCACCGTCGCAAAATCCGAATTCTACAGGGTTGTACACGCCGTTTTCGACCGTGCTCCTGCGACGCCACACACGCGAACATTTAAGTGCGTCGGTCACTTACCCGAAGGTGAGGAAAACACCGAGAACCGTCTCTCGGTTTCGTTGTTCCCTCCACGCACCAAACCAATGAGCGAGAACCTTCGAACGTACACGACCGAGGACGTCGACGACGAGAGCGAGACCGAGTCGGAGAACGAAGCAGAGGAGCTGCGGTGCCCCGAGTGCGGCGGCCAGCTCGCGACCGACACGGAACACGGCGAGACCGTCTGCGTCGACTGCGGGCTCGTCGTCGAAGAGGACGAGATCGACCGCGGGCCGGAGTGGCGCGCGTTCGACTCCAAGGAGAAGGACAGCAAGTCGCGCGTCGGGGCCCCGACGACGAACATGATGCACGACAAGGGGCTCTCGACGAACATCGGCTGGCAGGACAAAGACGCCTACGGCAAGTCGCTGTCCAGCCGCCAGCGCGAGAAGATGCAGCGGCTGCGCACGTGGAACGAGCGGTTCCGCACCCGCGACTCGAAAGAGCGCAACCTCAAGCAGGCGCTCGGCGAGATCGACCGCATGGCCAGCGCCCTCGGCCTCCCGGACAACGTCCGCGAGACCGCCTCCGTCATCTACCGCCGCGCGCTCGACGAGGACCTGCTCCCCGGCCGCTCCATCGAGGGCGTCTCGACGGCCTCCCTGTACGCCGCGGCCCGACAGGCGGGGACGCCCCGCAGCCTCGACGAGATCGCCGGCGTCTCGCGGGTCGAGAAGGACGAGATCGCGCGGACGTACCGCTACGTCGTCCGCGAGCTGAAGCTGGAGATCCAGCCCGCCGACCCCGAGAGCTACGTCCCGCGGTTCGCCTCCGACCTCGGCCTCTCCGACGAGGCCGAGCGCCGCGCCCGCAGCCTGCTCGACACGGCGAAGGAACAGGGGATCCACTCCGGCAAGTCGCCGGTGGGGCTCGCCGCGGCCGCCGTCTACGCCGCCTCGCTGCTCGTCAACGAGAAGGTGACTCAGAGCGAGGTCAGCGAGGTCGCGAACATCAGCGAGGTCACCATCCGGAACCGGTACCACGAGCTCCTCGAGGCCGAGGACTCGGTCGCGCTGAACTGACGCGTCGCTCCGCGTCCGAGGGTCGCGGCGTCCGGAGGCCGCTTCCGTTTTCAATCGCCGTCTTCGCCGTCCCAGTAGTGTACGTCGTCGCCGGTCCGGTAGTACCCCGACAGCGACCGCTCCTCGCGGCCCCCCGGCGGCGAGCCCACGTACACGCCGAACTTCTCCGAGTCCGGGTACATGGTCACGTCGGGCTCGCGCATCGTCGAGACGACGAGGTAGCGCAGGGTCTCGTCGCCGTCGTTGACGACCCGGTGCGCGCCCGAGGCGTCGGCGGGGAACGCGGCGTACTCCCCCGGTCGAAGCGGGTGCGTCTCGTCGTCCAGCCGCAGCGTCCCCTCGCCCGCGAGGACGTACAGCGCCTCCTCGTTGGCCGCGTGGTAGTGGTACGGCCACGAGCGCTCCCCCGCCGGCAGCTCGTAGAGGCTACAGCCGAGGGCGTCGCCGCCCGCCGCCTCGGCCAGTTGCTTCCGCCGCCAGGCGGCGTCGTCCGCGTCGGGCGTCGTCCACGACAGGTCGTCCGCGTTGACTGGTGGCATGGACTACCGTTATGCGGGAACGGCAAAGTCGTTCGCGTCCCCGAGGGAGCGGCCGCCGCCCGGCCCTTCGGCCCGGCGCGGTCGGGAGCCGAAACCGCGAAGGCGGCGCGTCGCCACCCGACCGTATGGAGACGACTCGCCACTTCACGGCGACGACGTACATCGTCCACGACGGGGCGACCGCGCTTCACGACCACGAGCGGCTCGGAATCAAGCTCCCCCCAGGCGGCCACGTCGACCGCGACGAGCTCCCGCACGAGGCCGCGCGCCGCGAGGTCCGCGAGGAGACGGGGTTGACCCCGGAGCTCGTCGCGACGGAGTCACCGATTACCGGGCCGAACACCCGCGGGCTCCCGGAGCCCGCCCACCTCATGCTCCACGACATCAACGTCCACGAGGACGGGTCGGTGGGCCACCAGCACGTCGACCACCTCTACTACGCTCGCGTCGACTCCCGGCAGATCGCCCCCGACGGCGACGACGAGGTCGACCCGGCGCGCTGGCGCTGGTACACGCCCGCCGAGCTGGCGGCGAGCGACCTCCCGGACGACGTCGTCGACCTCGGCCGAGAGGCGATCGCCGCGGTCGACGAGCGCTGACCGGAACGGGCGGCCAGGTGCGCCGATCCCGGTCGGGGGAGACCGGCTCCGGGCGCGCCACCGCAGTCGACCGGTTCGAACCGCGATCCGCGGCGTCAGACGGCCGTCTCACGCTCCGGAAGGTATTTGGGTCGGTGTTGGCGACGTAAACGCAAGGATGGACGCACAGCGACGGGAGGCGATCGCCGAGTGGGACGACCGCTCGTTCTCCGACGGGTTCGCGGGGCTCGGCCGGATCGTCGACGACGGGTTCTCCGGCGCGGCGACCGACGGGACCGGGTGGATCTTCCTCGTCGACGGGCGCGTCGTCGGCGTGGTCGACGCCACGCTCGACGCCTTCGCCGACGCCTCCGGGACCGTCTACCGGGCCCCGGACGAAGCGCTCCCAGTGCTCTTCGCGATGCAGGAGCTGGACGGCGAGCCGCGAGCGAAGTACTACACCAAGGACACGCCCCTGCGAGAGGCGGACCAGAAGCTCTCACAGGGCGGGTTCACCGGCTACATCGAGCTGTCGGAGAACGTCCTCTCCGGCGACTACTACGTCGCCTACACGGGCGGCGAGTCGGTGGCGGCCGCGTACGTCGGCAACGCGAGGCGACTGGAGACGGGCGACGACGCGTTCGACCTCGCCGCCGACGAGGTCGGCATCTACACGGTATACGAGGTCGACCTCGACGTCCGCCCGCTCCCGGACGGCGACGACGCGGGCGTGTCGAGCGCCGCGGTCGGCCCCACCGACACCGCCGGTTCCGACGGCGCGGCCGACGCGGACGAGGAACCGACCGACGAGCCGGCGGACGGCGGGGGAGACGTCGAGCCGGAGCCGGACGGGGACGACGGCGGTCCGACGAGCGCCGTCGACCTCGACGCGAGCGCCGGCCCTGACGACGGGGCGGCCGCCGCGGGCCGAAGCGACGAGTCGGCGGGCGTCAACGCGAAATCGGCCGCGGACGACCGCGACGAGGTCGATCCGAGCGAAGGGGTCGGTGCGAGCGGCGACGCCGCCGGGGCCGACGGGCCGACGCCCGACGAGGTCCGGATCGGCGACGCCGAGTCGGCCGAGCGAGACACCGACGGTTCGGCCGTGACGGGCCGCGCGCGCCGGTCGTCGACCGGGTCCGACGGAGCGTCCGCTCCGGGGGCCGAAACCGGGGAACCGGGCGACGCGAACGCCGCCGACGCGAACGCCGCCGCCGACGCGCCGGACTCCGAGGACGTCTTCTCGGAGGAGGCCGAGTGGCGGGAACAGAAGTCGATCCCGGCGCTCGACCCCTCCGAGGCGGGCGGGGAGCCCCGGAGCGCCGAGGAGCGCCGCGAAGCCGCTTCGCAGCGCTCCCGCTCGGGCGACGACCGCGGCCGGGCGGAGCGGGGCGGGTCGAACGCGAACGGCGGGTCGCCGTCGCCGCGCTCCACCGAGACGGCGTCGGCGCCGTCTGCGGTGTCGAAGCGCGACGGGCGCGACGCGCGGGGCGACGCCGACCCCGATCGGGTCCGGAAGCTCGAGGCGGCCTTAGAGGAGACGGAGACGGAGCGGCAGTCGCTCGCGGACGAACGCGACCGCCTGGCGGCCGAGCGCGACGAGGTCGAGTCGGAGCGCGACGAGCTGGCCGACGAGGTCGAACGGCTCGAGTCCGAGGCCGAGGACCTCCGGGAGGAGCGCGACCGGCTCCGCCGCGAGCTCTCGAACGCGAAGGAGCGCCTCCCGGACGCGGAGCGGACGCTCACGGCCGCAGAGGCGCGCAACGGGACGAACCTGTTCATCAGGTACGACTCGAAGGAGGGCGCGACGCTGGCGGACGCCCACGAGGGGAGCGCCGACCGCGAGGCGCTCCGCGAGAACCTCCGGGTCGAGCACCACACGAGCTTCGAGACGGACGGCCTCGCGGTGGACGGCAGGCCGTTCGCGGAGTTCCTCGAGGACACCATCGAGTACGGCTTCACCCGCTGGCTCGTCGAGGACCTCCCGTTCGAGGTCCGCGGCACCGGCAACGAGGGGACGCTCCGCGACCTCTACGACGCCCTCCCGGAGATCGATCGCGCCGAGATCGGCGGGACGGTGTCGATCGAACTCCGCGAGGGCGGCGAGGAGGTGCGCGAGCAGCGGTCGTTCGACCTCGTGTTGCGCGACCGGATGGGCCACCCGCTGTTCGTCGCCGACCTGAACGACAGCCGGGATCCGACGCCCGAGGGAACCCTGGAGTCGCTCGTCGAGAACGGGCGCGACATCGCGGCGTCGAACGAGACGTTCGCCGGGGCGTTCGCGGTGACGGAGAGCTTCTTCGAGCCGGGCGCCTTAGAGACCGCGAGCGACGCGGTCGGCGGCGGCCTGTTCAGCCGGTCGAAGCGAGCGAGCTTCGTGAAGCTCTCGCGCAAGCAGGGGTACCACCTGTGTCTCGTCGAGGCGCGCGACGGCGGGTTCCACATGACGGTCCCGGACCTGTAACCGTCACGGGGCGCTGTCGGAGCGGCTACCGGGAGCGCAGAAACGCGGCAGATGCGCCGGCGGGCGAAATCGAAAGCGCGGTCAGTTCTCGAGTTCTGCGGCGTCGTCGATCCGCATGGAGCCGAGCTTCTCGACGGTCTCGTCGAGCTTCTCGTCGAGTTCGTCGACGAACTCGTGGGTGCGCTCCGTGGTGATCGCGCCCTGGCTGGACGGCTCGATGAGGTTCTCCTCCTCGAGGACGCGCAGCGAGTACCGGACCTTGTGGTGCGGGTAACCGGTCTCGTTCGACATCTTCACGATGCCGATCGGCTCGTTCTCGATGACCATCCGCAGGACTTGGAGGTGGCGTTCCAGCATGTCTACCTCCTTCTCTAATCGATCTATCATGGCACATGTTAACTCGTCATGCCCCCGTTTAAAAGTTGCTGTCGGCGGCCGGGGAGGCCTCGTCAGATCGCACGCTTTGACGTGGCAGTAGTTAACGTGTTCGATCGCGGCACGGCAGACGGAGAGCGTACGCACGGGATAGCGCGCGAGGGAGGCGTCCCGGAGCGATCTCGAGAGAATACACGAACGAGCGTATTCACAGTATCGGGCGTATTTTCTGATCCACGTCTGTGCCGGTCTCGCGGTCGGAGACCGTAATCGGTTTTACCCCCCGCGGGGAATCGGCAGGTCGTATGACACTCACCATCGTCGGCTCCCAGCTCGGCGACGAGGGCAAGGGCGCGCTCGTCGACCGGTGGGGAGGGGACGCGGACGTCGTAGTCCGTTATCAGGGCGGCGACAACGCCGGCCACACCGTCGTCGAAGGCGGCGCGGAGTACAAGCTCTCTCTCGTTCCCAGCGGCGCGGTCCGGGGGACCGTCGGCATCCTCGGCAACGGCTGCGTCGTCAACCCGCGCACGCTGTTCACCGAGATAGACGACCTGCGCGAGCGAGGGCTCGACCCCGACGTACGCGTCGCCCGCCGCGCGCACGTCATCATGCCGTACCACCGCGTGCTGGACGGGATCGAAGAGGAGGTCAAGGCCGACGACGACGCCGGCGACGAGGTCGGCACGACCGGGCGCGGCATCGGCCCGACGTACGAGGACAAGGCCGGCCGCCGCGGGATCCGGGTCGCGGACCTGCTCGACCCCGACGCGCTCCGCGAGAAGCTCGAGTACGCCGTGCCGCAGAAGCGCGCACTCGTCGAGGACGTGTACGGGCTCGACCTCGACGACGACCGCGCCGAGGCGTTCGACGTCGACGCGCTCCACGAGGAGTTCGCCGCGATCGGCGAGCGCCTCGCCGACGAGGGGATGACCGTCAACTGCTCCGACTACCTCCACCGCCGCCACGAGGCGGGCGACGCGATCGTGTTCGAGGGGGCGCAGGGGACCCACATCGACGTCGACCACGGCAACTACCCGTTCGTCACCTCCTCGAACCCGACGGCGGGCGCCGCGGCGGTCGGCTCCGGCGTCGGCGTCACGACCGTCGGCGACGGCGATGTCGTGGGCATCGTGAAGGCGTACCTCTCGCGCGTCGGCGAGGGGCCGCTCCCGACCGAGCTCGACGGCGACGCCGACGAGGAGGCGCTCGCCGACGAGATCCGCGAGAGGGGCGGCGAGTTCGGCACCGTCACCGGTCGCCCGCGCCGGATCGGCTGGCTCGATCTCCCGATGCTCCGGCACTCCGCGCGCGTCTCCGGCTTCACGGGCGTCGCGGTCAACCACGTCGACGTGCTGGCCGGGCTCGACGAGCTGAAGGTGTGTACGGGGTACGAGCTGGATGGAGAGACGCTCGACACCGTCCCCACCACCACCGACCGGTGGGAGCGCTGCGAGCCGATCTACGAGACGCTCGACACCTGGGAGGAGTTCGATTCCTCGGCGGTCGCAGAGGCGGGCTACGACGCGCTGCCCGAGGCCGCACGCGAGTACTTGGAGTTCCTCGCCGACGAGATCGACACCCCGGTCTACGCCGTCGGCGTCGGTCCCGACCGCGAGGAGACGGTCGAGCTGACGAACCCGTTCGACGAGTAGGGTCGCGCCGAGGGTTCCGGAGCCGACCGCGGCGTGCGGGCGAGTAGCGCGGACGGCGGACGCTTTTCACGGTCGAACGCGATCCCCCGGGCATGGCCGAGCCCTCCGCCGGTCCGTCAGCCGACGCGCCGCCGGCCCCGGAACCGATCGTCGAACGCACGTTCGCGCACCTCTCCCGGCTGCTCCCGCTCGCGCTCGTCCCGCTCGCGACCGCCCTGTTGAAGGTCAGCGACCTGTTCGCGGCGTCGCGGACGAACGGGATCTCGATCCGGGCGTCGTTCCCCGTCTACCGGTACGACCTCTGGAGCTTCATCGAGTCGCCGACCGGGGGCGGGCTGTCGGTGTCGCTCCCGTTCGGGACGCTGGAGCCGGTGCTGCTCTTCGTGCCGCTGCTCGGCGCGTACGTGATCGTGTCGGGCGCACTGAGCGCGGGTTACTTCGGCGCCATCGCCGAGGGCATCACCACCGGTCGATTCGACTTCGCCGCGGGCGTGCGGCGGTTCGGCGTCCGGATGATACTTCTGGAGGCGATCGTCATCGTCGCGCTGGCGGCGGTGTT
Organism: Halorubrum distributum JCM 13561; assembly: GCF_000337395.1. NCBI lineage: Archaea > Methanobacteriati > Methanobacteriota > Halobacteria > Halobacteriales > Haloferacaceae > Halorubrum > Halorubrum distributum. Next base: position 90,313 of record NZ_AOJF01000022.1, on the reverse strand, counting down.
CCTCCCGCTTCTCGTCGTTCCGCCGCTGTTCGTGGTCGCGATCCTCGCGGCGCTGGTGCTTTCGTACCTGTTCTTTCCGACTGCCTACGTCCTCGTGTTGGAGGACCGCGACATCCGGTCCGCGGCGCTCCGGGCGCGCGACCTCGTGGGAGAGCACAAGCCGATCGGCTTCTTCCTCTCCGTCGCGGTCGTCACGGCGCTCTGTTCGGTCCCGCTGAGCCTCCTGACACATGCGGGGCCTGCCGGCGCCCTGCTCGCAGCGGTCGTCGCCGCGCCGCTCGGCCTCGCGTTCAACGTCGCGACGGCGCTGAAGGTCGCCGAGATGGCCGACGTGGAGACGGTGGAATGAGTAACCGACGGGGTGAACCGGCCGCTCCTTACTGCGGGTCGACGCCGTTCAGGGCGGCGCGGTCCTCGTCGGTGAGCGTCAGGTCCGCCGCCGCGAGGTTGGATTCGAGGTGGTCGACGCTCGACGTGCCCGGGATCGGGAGCGTCACGTCGGAGTGGTCGAGGAGCCACGCGAGCGAGACCTGCTGCGGCGTCGCGTCCCGCCGCTCGGCGACCTCGTCGAGCACCTCGCCGGCGTCCTCGTCGTCGACCGCGTACATCGGTCCCCACGGGATGAAGCCGACCCCGTGGTCCTCGCAAGCGGCCAGCACGTCCTCGTCGTCGCGGTGGCCGACGTTGTAGCGGTTCTGGACCGTCGCGATGTCGACGATTTCCATGGCGGTCTCGAGCTGCTCGACGGTGACGTTCGAGAGGCCGACGTGGGCGATCTGCCCGGCGTCTTTCATCTCCGCGAACGCGTGGACGGACTCCTCGAAGTCGGTGTCCGGGTCCGGGCGGTGGTACTGATAGAGGCCGATCCTGTCGGTCCCCAGTCGGTCGAGGCTACACAGCACCTGGTTCTTCAGGAAGTCGGGGTCGCCGTGGGGGAGCCACTCGCCCTCGCGGTTGCGGAGCAGGCCGGCCTTCGAGGCGACGACCACGTCGTCGGGGTCGCCGAGCGCCTCGCCGATCAGCCGCTCGGAGACGCCCGGGCCGTAGGAGTCGGCGGTGTCGACGAAGTCGACGCCGAGGTCGACCGCGCGCCGGAGTACGTCCTTCGCGTCCGCCTCGTCGTCGGGGCGACCGATGATGTCCTCGCCCGTGATCCGCATCGCGCCGAATCCAAGGCGGTTGACAGTCAGCTCACCGCCGATCTCGAACGTCTCGCTCCCGCTGGTGGTGTTCGAAGCCATGGGCGAACGAACTCGCGCCACGCGGAAAGCCGTGGGGATGGCGGAAGGAGGCGGGGAGGAGCGGGGCGGAACGCGTTCAGGGAGGGAGGTGTCGGTCGTACACGTTCCGACGGTGACCGACGGCCTCGACGCGAATGACGTCGTCGTTGCGGTCCCATGCGACGATGGCACGGTAGTCGCCGGCTCGGAGCTTGTAGTACGGATACCCAGAAAGGGGTTCCAACCGGTGTTCGGTCCATTCGGTCGCCTCGTCGACTTTGTTCATGATTCGATCGGCGGCCTGCGGATCGAGGGATTCGAGGTGAGAAAGCGCCTGCTCCGTGTACTCGACCTCAGCCATCGAGACCCAACCGCTCGCGGGCTTCTTCGGCCGACACCGTCTCGTCGCGCTCCGTCTGTTCGCGGCTCTCTGCCAGATCAGACAGCGTCTCCTCGGAGAGCGTCACCGACGGATCGACCCAGTCGCGCAGCGCGTCGCGGATCGCTTCGGACTTGTTCGCGTACCCCCGCCGTTCCCACTCCTCGTCGATACGATCGAGCAGGGACTTCGGAACCCGGACGTTGATCTTCTCCATCCGGTCGTCGCCCGCGTCTGCGTCGGCGCTCATGTCGTGTGATACAGCGGTACTACTGAAAAGGGTTCGGGGCGCACGCACCGAACGCCCCGCCGCTCGCCCGTGTTGCGCCCGTCGCTACTCATAAACCGTCCCCGCGTAATCGTAAAGTATGGACGCCGAGCGCGAGGTACTCGACGTGTTGGCGCGGAACGCCCGCGAGGACATCGACGACATCGCGGCCCAGACGGGCCTCGACGCGGACGCGGTAGCGGACGCGATCGACGCGCTGGAGGCGGACGGCGTGGTCCACGGCTACCAGGCCGTCGTCGACTGGGACCGCGTCGAGGAGGGGAAGATCCGCGCGGTCGTCGAGATCAACGTCGAACTCGACCGCGAGACGGGGTACGAGCAGGTGGCGGACCGGATCGCGAAGTTCCCCGCGGTCGACGCCTTACACCTCGTCTCCGGCGACTACGACTTCGCCGTCGAGGTGCTCGGGGAGAACATGCAGGAGGTCTCCGAGTTCATCTCCGAGCAGGTCGCGCCGATGTCGGAGGTCACGCAGACCGTGACTCACTACATCATGGAGACGTACAAGGACGGCGGGATCCGGTTCGAGGACGGCGACGACGACGACCGCCTCTCCGTGTCGCCATGAGGCTGTCGGACCGCGCGCGCACCCTCCCCGAGTCCGGGATCCGGAAGTTCTTCGAGCTCGCGGAGGCGCGCGACGACGTCATCTCCCTCGGGGTCGGGGAGCCGGACTTCTCGGCGCCGTGGGCCGCCCGCACCGCCGCGATCGACTCGCTGGAACGCGGGAAGACCTCCTACACGTCGAACCGCGGGATGGCCGCGCTCCGCGAGCGGATCGCCGACCACCACGAGCGCTACGACCAGTCGTACGACTCGGAGTCGGAGGTGCTCGTCACGACCGGCGCGAGCGAAGCGGTCGACCTCGCGTTCCGCGCCTTGGTCGACCCCGGCGACACCGTCGCGGTCCACGAGCCGACGTACATCTCCTACGGGCCGGGGATCGAACTGGCGGGCGGCGAGCGGCTGACGGTCCCCACGCGCGCCGCGGACGACTTCGCGCTCACGCGGGAGTCGCTGGAGGCGGCCGGGGCGGCCGAGGCGGACCTGCTCGTCCTCTGTTACCCGAACAACCCGACCGGCGCGACGATGACCGACGAGGAGCTGGCCGAGGTCGCGGCGTTCTGCCGCGACGAGGACCTCCGCGTGGTCGCGGACGAGATCTACGCGGCCCTCACCTACGGCGCCGACCACAGCTCGATCGCCACCCAGCCGGGAATGCGCGAGCGCACGGTCGTCGTCAACGGCTTCTCGAAGGCGTACGCGATGACGGGGCTCCGACTGGGCTACNTCAGAGATGTGTATAAGAGACAGACGGGGCTCCGACTGGGCTACGCGCTGGGCCCCGCGGAGGCGATCGACGCGATGAACCGGATCCACCAGTACACGATGCTGTCGGCGCCGACGACCCCGCAGTACGCGGCGATCGAGGCCCTGGACCGCTGCGACGACGAGGTGACGGAGATGGTCGAGGAGTACAACCGCCGCCGGCGGCTGGTCGTCTCCCGGTTCAACGAGATGGGCCTCGACACGTTCGAGCCGGGCGGCGCGTTCTACGCGTTCCCCGAGTGCGGCGGCGACGACGAGGCGTTCGCCGAGGAGCTGCTGGAGGCGGAGGGGGTCGCGGTCGTCCCCGGCTCCGTCTTCGGCGAGGGCGGCGAGGGACATCTCCGCGTCTCGTACGCGACCTCGATGCGCGAGCTGAAGGAGGCGACCGACCGGATCGCGTCGTTCGTAGCGGATCGATGACCGAGTTCGTCGGGAGACGATGATCGACAGAATCTGGCACGGGTGGACGACGCCGGCGAACGCGGACGAGTACGAGCGGCTGCTCAGAGCGGAGGTCCTCCCCTCGTTCGCTGACGCGGACAACGACGGCTACCGAGGCGCGAGACTGCTCCGCCGCGAGGCCGGCGGCGACGACGAGGAGGTCGAGTTCGTCACGATCCTCCGGTTCGACTCAACTGAGTCGGTGAAAGCGTTCGCGGGCGAGGAGTACCGGGAGGCGCACGTTCCGCCCGCGGCCCGCGAGGTGCTCGAACGGTACGACGACCGCGCGCGACACTACGAGGTTCGCGAGGAGCGCGGGTACCCGGCGGACGGCTCGTAAACGAACAACTCCTCGCGAATTGTTCGGCGTTCGCCAACGATTATCACGTTCGATCCGGATCGACGAGGTATGGAGTTCCAGCTCACGGACGAACAGAAGCAGCTGCGCGAGGAGGTACGGAAGTTCGCCGACGAGGAGATCCGACCGGTCGCCACCGAGTACGACGTCGACGAGGCGTACCCCCACGAGGTGATGGACAAGGCGGCCGACATGGGGCTGCTCGCGCCGCACGTCCCGGTCGAGTACGGCGGGATCGGCTACTCCTCGCTGGAGAACGCGATCCTCACCGAGGAGCTGTTCGCGGCCGACCCCGGGATCGGGCTCTGTATCTCCAGCGCCGGCTTCGGCGCGGAGGCGCTGATGGAGTTCGGCACGGAGGAACAGAAGGAGCGCGTCCTCCCCGAGGTGACCGCGGGCGACGCGGTGATGGGCTCGGCCATCTCGGAGCCGCAGGCCGGCTCGGACGTGACCTCGGTCGCGACGCGCGCCGAGAAGGACGGCGACGAGTGGGTGATCAACGGCTCGAAGATGTGGATCACGAACGGCACCGTCGCCGACTACTTCGTCGTCGTCTGCGAGACGGACCCGGAGATCGACGACCGCTACTCCGGCTACTCGCAGATCCTCGTCGAGGCCGACCGCGACGGGCTCACCCGCGACAAGATCACCGGGAAACTCGGGATCCGCGCGAGCGACACCGCGGAGCTGCGCTTCGACGACGTGCGGGTGCCCGAGGAGAACCTCGTCGGGCAGCGCGGGATGGGCTTTCTCCAGCTCATGCAGTTCTTCGACGAGACCCGGACCGCGGTCGCCGCGCAGGGCGTCGGCATCGCCCGCGGCGCCGCCGAGCGCGCGCTGGAGTACGCCGAGGAGCGCGAGCAGTTCGACCGCCCGATCAGCGACTTCCAGGCGATCAAACACAAGCTCGCGGAGATGCACACGAACACCGAGGCCGCCCGCTGGCTCACCTACCGGTCCGCGTGGGCCGTCGACAACGAGTCGGGCGACCTGACCGCGCTGGCGTCGATGGCCAAGGAGTTCGCCTCGCGGACCGCGGTCGAGGTCGCCGACGAGGCGGTCCAGGTCCACGGCGGCGCCGGCTTCGTCAACGACCACGACGTCGAGCGGCTCTACCGCGACGCGAAGATCACCCAGATCTACGAGGGGACCACGGAGATCCAGAAGAACATCGTGGCCCGCGAGCTGCTCGACGAGGGGATGTGAGACGCGGGAGCCGGTCCTCGGCCGTCCGCAACCGGTACGTAAAAATCACCAGGGAGCGTAGATTTCCGGCATGAGCGACCACGCGGGCGCCGAGCCGGGCGACGGGGCGGACGCCGAGCCGGGCGACGGTCCCATCTTCGACGCGGACGATGAGGTGGACCCGGAAGAGCGCCTCAAGCGCCAGCGGGACGACCTCCGGCTGTTGAACCAGGTGATGCGCCACGACATCCGGAACGACCTCCAGCTCGTCGGCGCGTACGCCGAGCTGCTCGACGACCACGTCGACGAGGAGGGGGAAGAGTACCTGGACGTGATCAAGCGCAACACCCAGAGCGCCGTCTCGCTCACCACCACGGTCCGCGACCTCGCCGAGGTGATGCTCCGCGAGGACGCCGAGCCGAGCCGCGTCGCGCTCGATCGGGTCCTCTCGCAGCAGGTCGAAGAGATCCGGTCGGGGTACTCGGAGGCCGTCTTCACGGTCGAGGGGTCGTACCCCGAGGCGGAGGTCGTCGGCGACGAGATGCTGAGTTCCGTGTTCCGGAACCTCCTGCGGAACGCGGTCCAGCACAACGACGAGACCCCGCCGAAGGTGACCGTATCCGCGACCGTCGAGGAGGCCGAGGGCGTCGCCGAGGTGCGGATCGCCGACAACGGACCGGGGATCCCCGAAGACCAGCGCGACGAGGTGTTCGGGAAGGGGGAGAAGGGGCTCGACAGCCCGGGTGCGGGGATCGGACTGTACCTGGTCCGGTCGCTCGTCGAGATCTACGGCGGCGACGTGTGGGTCGAGGACAACGAGCCGAAGGGCGCGGTCTTCGTCGTCCAGCTGCCGCTGTGCGAGGGGTAACACTTACAGACGCGACGGCGATCGCTTATAAGGAACAACACGGTGGCGCGTGCCTGCGAGGCCGCCCCGCGGCCGAGCCGCGAGGGACCGAAGGTCCCTCTGGAAGCCGGCGCGTAGCGCCGGCGACAGCACCGCGCGAGGGAGTCAGTCGCCGGAGCGAAGCGACGGCGACTGACGAGGCTGGGGAGGTGTGAGGTGCGGTTGCGGTGCGGGGCGGGTGGGGCTTTGGCGGCGTTCACCGCCGATCCGCCGGTACCTGTTTATAAACAAGCGACTGGATCTTTGGAGGGATTCACCGCCGAGTCACTGACAACGAATTATCAGCGAGCAGCTGGAGATTCGGAACTCGTCTTTGCGTCGTTGATCGCTTATATATGCTTGATACCAGTGCCCGAGATCACCTTATAAATGCCGTCTCCCGACGTGTTCGGCGAACCGAGTTATTCGTCGTACTCCATCGCGACCGAGTTGATGCAAAAGCGCTTGCCGGTCGGCTCGGGGCCGTCGTCGAACACGTGGCCGAGGTGCGAGTCGCAGTTCGCGCACCGGACCTCGGTGCGGCGCATCCCGTGGCTGGTGTCCACCGTCGTGGTCACCGACTCCTCCTCGGCGGCGTAGAAGGCGGGCCACCCGCAGCCGGACTCGAACTTCGTCTCGGCCTCGAAGAGGACGGTGCCACAGGCCCGACAGCGGTATTCCCCGTCGTCGGGGTGGTGGTCGACGTACTCGCCGGAGAACTTCGCCTCCGTGCCGCTCTCGCGCAGCACGCGGTACTCCTCCTCGGAGAGCCGCTCGCGCCACTCCTCGTCGGTCAGCTCGCTCGGATCGGACTCGCCGGTCTCGCTCATACCACCGATACGGGTCCCACGGGCAAGGGGGTTGCGGCGGTCACAAGCCGTATTCGGGTGGGAGCCGAATCGCACTCATGGCGCGCGAAGTCACGCACGAGGAGCGAGGCCCGGCGGTTCTCGACGACGACGACAAGGGCGACGACGGCCTCATCTACGTCTGTCAGTGCGGCCTCTCGGACACGAAGCCGCTCTGTGACGGCTCGCACAACGCGACGACCGACGAGGCGGACGGCGTCGTTTATAAGTACCCGAACGACGAGGCCGAGGCGGAACGGCGCGAGATCGACGAGATCGTCTACGCCGACGAGTAGCCGCGTCTCGTCCGCCCCTTAGAGGACGCCCATCTCCCCGAGCCGCTCGGGGAGGTAGGTGTCCGTGACGAAGTCCAGCCCGCGGCTCGCGAGCGACTGCTGTTCCGACTTCTTCCCGATGTCGAGCTGGAGCTCGATCTGTTCTTCCCAGTAGTCCGTCTGGAAGCGGGGGTCCTCCAGCTCCGATTCGAGGGCGTTGATGTCCGAGTCCGAGAGCGGGTCCGAGGGGAGGTCGTACTCGACGATGTCCTCCGGCTGGATCCCGATGAACCGCGCCTCGGGGGTCGCGAGGTACTTCGAGAGGTGCGCCGACTTGATCGAGCCGTACGCCACGGAGCCGTAGATCCGGTAGGACCACGGGTCGCCGTCAGTGAACACCACCACGGGGAGGTCGAGCTCGTCGCGGAAGCGCTTCGTGAGCCGCCGCGTCGCGCGCGCCGGCTGCCCGCCGAGGTGGACGACGAGGGCGTCGTGCGCCTCGTCGAAGCCGTTCTCGACGAGCCGGTCGCGCATGCCGCCGGTCTCCACGCAGAGGACGAACTCCGCGTCGTTGTCGAGGAACTCGATGGTGTCGGGGTTGTTGGGGATCTGGTAGCCGCCCTGCCCCACGTCGAGCTGGCAGTGGATCTCGCGGTCGCCGCGGTTGGTCTGCTCGCGGATCTCCAGCGGCCCCATCACCTTCGCGCCCGACTCCTCCGGGCGCATGTGGAAGTCCTCGCGGGTGACGCCCGTGACGATCTCGAGGTCCTCGACGAGGTCGTTCGACTCGTCCTGGCTCTTGAACTGCGCCTCGTCGTTGTCCCACGACTCCGAGAGGTAGTACAGCTCACGCAGCGTCGACGAGCGGTCGTCGTCGAGCTGGTTCGCGAGGAACTCGATCGTGTAGGCGGCCTTCAGCAGCTTGCGCGCGCCGCGCACCGAGTTGGCACTGCGCGTCGAGGTGCGGTCGCCGTACGTCCAGACGCCGCTCGCCTCGTCGTACTCGATGTTGCTCTTCGTCCGCGTCGGGAGCGTCATCTCCGGGATCTTCCCGGCCGCGAACTGGTCGTAGAAGTCCGCCGCCAGGTCGATCAGCTCGTCTCGTGCGTCGCTTTCGGTCGTCATTTAATCGTTCACCGTGAGTTTCTCGGTCTCCACGCCGCCGACGCTGACCTCGAACTCGGGGTCGCCGTCGACCGCGTACGTCAGTTCCCGCTCGTCGCCCGAGGGCACCTCGGGCTTCCACTGGACGAACCACTCGCCGTCCATGTCCACCACCGTCCCGTCGGAGAGGTCGGTCGGCTCCGTCGACACGATGTCCGTGATGTCCAGCTCCTCGTTCACGTCCGAGTGGTTCTCGACGACGAGCGTCACGGAGCCGTCGGTCACCTCGCGCTCGACGCTGACGTTGTTCATGATCCGCGCGAGCGCGCCGCTGATGTCGGGGCGCGACCGGCCCGTGACCTCCGAGACCTTGTCCGCCATCTCGGGAAGGATCCGGCCGAGCACGTCCTGCTTCTCCCGGCGTTGTTGCATCGAGCGCCGCTTGTTGAGGAACGACTTCAGCTCGCGGGCGGCCTCCCGCACCGCGAGCTCGATCTCGTCTTCGATCTCCGGGACGTTCGCGAGCGCGTCCTTCGACTCGCTCGTGAACGGGACGTTCGTGGAGGCGACGTGGATCGATATCACCGCCGGCCCGTTCGGCATCCCCGAGCCGCCGGGCTGGTCGAGCCCGTAGTTGCGCCAGCCGATGTTCTTGATCACGTCCGTCGTCGCGCAGGCGCCGCGCTGGTAGACGAGCGGGACGCGGTTCGCGAACCGGAGCAGCTCGACCGACCCGTCGGCGGGGATCTCGCCGCCGTAAGCGATGCCGGCCTCCACGATGAACGGGTCGCCGCCGTGGACCTCGGCGTCGCGGGTCGCGGCCGCGTAGAAGTCGGCGTCGTACTCCTTGCGGAGCCCGGCCTCGACCAGCTCCGCCGTGATCGGCGCGAGGCAGTCGGTCGGCGGCGCGAGGATGTCCGTCGTCCGCATCGCGTCGAGCAGGTCGGCGGCGGCGTCGCGGTCGCCCGCGATCGCCTTCACCTTCGGCGGGTCGTCCGGCACCGTCACCGCCCGCGACCAGAACGCCTCGACGACGTTCCCGCGGGCGGTCTCGCCGAACGTCGCGTCGCGCTGCTCGGCGACGAACGAGGCCGCGTCCGCGACGAGGCGTTCGAGGTCGTCGCGCGTGATCCGGAACGCGTCGCCGTCGAGGTTCTCGAAGCGCCGCGCGAGCGCCTCGGCCATCGCCTGAACCGCCTCGTCGTCCTTCCGGGTCGACGTCGCCTCGTCGACGAGCGCGTAGGCGTCGGGGACGAGCGGCGACTCCTCGACCTCGTCGGCTCCCTCGCCGCCCTCGCCGGAATCGGCGGCCTCGTCCGCTCGGCCGAGCCCCGTGACTGCCCGCCACGCGGCGTCGACCGCGTTCTCGCGGACGGTCCCGCCGAACGTCTTCCCGGTGTCGTCCTCGACGGTCTCCGCGGCGTTGTCGACGATCGCCGCGAGCTGGGACCGGGTGACCCGGTCGTGGTTCCCTACCGCCTCGGCGACGCCGTCCGCGAAGGCGGACGTCGCCTCGGCGCCCTTGTTCGCGACCGCGTCCGCGACCGCGCTCGCCACGTCGCGGTCGTCGTGTTCGCGCGGCGGCGACCAGGCGAGCTCGCGGCCGTAGTAGACGTCGCGGAAGTTGTCGATCACGCTGTCGGCGGTCTTCTTGCCGACCCGCGTGAACTCCTCCTGGAGGAACCCGGAGACCGAGTACGACTCGGTCGCCTCCAGCATCTTGATCAGCGTGCCGAGCTCGACGCCGTGCGGGTGCGGGCGGATCTCCTCCGTCTCCGCCGGCAGCTCGTCGGTCGCCCGCTCGAACTTCAGCGGCTCGTCGAGCCCCGGCTCGCGCAGTTCGAGCCGCGCGTGGGGGTTGACGACCGCGGTGTGTTTCACGTAGTCGTGGAGCTGCTGGCGGGCGCGCATGTTCGCCTCCATCTCCAGCTCGATCCGGGTGCCGTGCGGGCGGTCCCACGTCGTCTCCTCGTCCGCCTGGATCTCCGGCTCGTTGGTGTCCGTGTCGATGATGAGCTCGAAGTACTGCGCCCGCGACTGTCCCTTCGGGCGCGAGGTGATCTTCGCGGGCTGTCCGGAGGTGAGCTGGGAGTACAGCACGGCCGCCGAGATACCGATTCCCTGCTGTCCGCGAGACTGCTCGCGGGCGTGGAACCGGCTGCCGTACAGAAGCTTTCCGAACACCTTCGGAAGCTGTTCTTTCGTGATCCCCGGCCCGTTGTCCTCGATGACGAGCCGGTAGTAGTCGCCCACCTCCTCGATCTCGATGTAGATGTCGGGGAGGTAGCCGGCCTCCTCGGTCGCGTCGAGGGCGTTGTCGACCGCCTCCTTGACGGCGGTGACGAGCCCGCGGGCGCCCGAGTCGAACCCGAGCATGTGTTTGTTCTTCTCGAAGAACTCGGCGATGGAGATCTCGCGCTGGCCCTCGGCCAGCTCCTCCGCGATCCCCTCCTCGTCGCCGATCGTCGACTGGAAGGACGTCATTCGGTACCCGTTCTTTCCCCCGAGGCACCTAAAAACGCACCGGCGGCGCGGTGAAAGTGGATCTCGGCGTCAGACGGAGTCTCGCCCGGGTGTGTGGGTCGCTCTCGCGGAGAGGGTGTCAGGCGGCGCACGAACCGCTCGCCCCGACCTCTCAGCGCCTCGCGCGTCGTTACATTGAAATAATTTAAATTTATTTAGTAGTGTGGCACGGTAGCGTGACACTCGATTACGACCGTGCCGGGAGGGAGCACACAGATGACCGATGACGAGGCGAACGGGGGGGCGAATCGAGCGCGAAACACGACTCGATCGCGGGAAGCGAACCGGCGGGCGGTGCTCCGGGGCGCGGCCGCGGCCGGCGCCGCCGTCGTCTGGGGGTCGGGATCGGTCGCCGGCAGACCCGGAGGAGGACGGGGGAACGGGCCGGGCGGAGCTCCCGGAGGCGGGTTCCCGCCGAAGGGGATCACGAGCTACGGACGGAGCGTCGACCTCGGGAGCGGGTCGGTCAGGACGTTCACGACGGAGACGCCGTCGGGCGAGCCGAAGTACCACGGGGTCGAGTTCGACCGGGCGGCGCTGGAGGGGTTACCGGACGCGGGGGACCTCAAGGACGCCGACAACCGCGACGAGGACGACAAGTACCAGGCGGGCGGGCAGGCGACGGAGGTCCACTTCAAGCAGTCGCTCCAGTTCTTCGTGCCGTTCCCGGACGCGGAGCTGACGCCGTTCACGTTCCTGGGGCTCAACTGGAACCCGGGCGGCCACTTCGGCGGGGCGGGCGCGTGGCTGAAGCCGCACTTCGACGTCCACTTCCACATGCTCGACCCGGCGAGGGTCGACGCCGTCGAGGGGCCGCGACTTCCGCCGTACGACACCGGGAACGAGGAGTACGAGCCCGATAGTCCGGCTCCGGACCCTGACGGGGAGGTGACGGAGACGAACTTCGATTACGACCAGCTTCCCGAGGGGTACGCGCGGTCGCCCGAGCCGGTTGCCGACCAGCGGTACATCACCGACATGGGCGAACACACGGCTCCCGCGGACGCGCCGGAACTCCCGGACGGCCCGGGCGAGCCAGGGACCCCGGAAGCGTTCGATAACACTCTCATCCAGGGGTTCGTCGGCGACGCCGAAACGTCGCGGCTCGCGTTCGTCGAGCCGATGATCACCCGGGAGTTCCTCCGGGAGTTCGACGGCAACGAGACGTACGAGGTCCCGCAGCCGCAGGCGTACCCGCACGACCGGCAGCACCCGACCGAGTACGGGGTCCGCGACGTGGCGTCGAAGGACGCGGTCACCGTCGTACTCGGGGGGTTCGAGCAGGTCTGATCCGACGGCAACGGCCTCGTTCCGGGACCGATTTTTCGGATCACCGGTTCGGGCGCCGACAGGTTTCTCCCCCTGACGCTCCTTCCGTACCACATGGCAGACTGGACGACCGACGAGATGCCGCGATTGAACGGGAAGACGGTCGTCGTCACGGGGGCGAACAGCGGGCTCGGCTTCGAGGGAACCCGCGCGTTCGCCGCCCGGGGCGCAACCGTCGTGATGGCGTGCCGGAGCGTCGACCGCGCCGAGGACGCGGCCGACGAGATCCGCGCCGACGCCGGCGGCGAGGTCGACGGTGACCTCGACGTCCGCGAGTGCGACCTCGCCTCGCTCGACTCCGTGAAAGCGTTCGCCGAGGAACTCGCCGCCGACTACGACGGAGTCGACGTCCTCTGTAACAACGCCGGCGTGATGGCGATCCCGCGGAGCGAGACGGCGGACGGGTTCGAGACGCAGTTCGGCGTCAACCACCTCGGCCACTTCGCGCTCACGGGCCGGCTGTTCGACCTCCTCGACGCGGCGGATGGGATCGGGGGCGACGCCCGCGTCGTCACGCAGTCGTCGGGCGCCCACGAGCAGGGCGAGATGGACTTCGCCGACCTCAACTGGGAGGCGTCGTACGGCAAGTGGAAGGCGTACGGGCGCAGCAAGCTCGCGAACCTCCTGTTCGCCTACGAGCTTCAGCGGCGCCTCGACGCGGCGAGCGGCGAGACGGACGAGGCCGACGGTCCGGGGATCCGCAGCGTCGCCTGCCACCCCGGCTACACCGACACGAACCTCCAAATGCGGACGGCGGCGGAGAGCGGGAACCCGATCATGAAGGTCGGCATGAAGGCCGCGAACGCGGTGCTGGGACAGGCCCCCGAGATCGGCGTCGAGCCGATGCTGTTCGCGGCGACGACCGACGTCGACGGCGGCGCCTACGTCGAGCCCGGCGGCCTCATGAACATGCGGGGGCACCCGACCGTCGGGCGGTCGAACGACGCCTCCTACGACCGCGACGACGCCCGGAAGCTCTGGGAGTACTCGACCGAGGCGACCGGCGTCGAGTACCCGCTGTGAGCGGCGCGACACACGGGTTCCGTGTGTGAACCACCCCCGCGCTTCACAGGAATGGCGCGTCGGACGAGCACGTGGTCTGCGAGAAGGCGACGCCGCCGTCCGGGTTGAAGCGGACTAGGACGCCGATATCGTACGGGTCCTCGTCGGAACAGTCCGGTCGGTAGTGGTAGTGACGCGAACTCCGGGCGCTCCGGTCTTCGACCTCGATCCGGTACGGCCGGTCCGAGACGATGTCCTCGTCGGTCCACGGGTCGTCCGACCCCGTGTCCGGCGGGACCTCGACGCTGTTTCGGTAGGCGAGCGCCTCGCTCCGCTCCGTGACGTTCGGTCGGAAGAACCGCACGTCGAGGTCGACGGCGGCGTCTCGCGCGTTACTCACGGAGAGGTCTAGCTTCGGGCGCGGAGCCGGGACCGCCGAACACCCCGCGAGGGCCGCGAGCGCGCCCGCCGCCCCGGCTCGGAGGAATCGTCTGCGAGAGACCATGTCACGCGCGTCTCACCGGACCGACTTGAAAATCCGGCTTCCGGCGCCGTCTCGGTCGGAGCGCCCGCTCCGAGGCCCGACCGCACCGAGATCCGCCCGCGATACGGCGTCGGTCCGTCGGACGCGTTAATGGAGCGTCCCCTCCCGGACGTGCGCGTCGTGCGCGAACAGCGCGTACCCCACGTCGACCGCGCGGGAGCCGGTCCGGTCGGCGATCTCGCGGAGAGGCCCGATCATCGCGACGTAGTCGGCGGCGTCGAAGCTCTCCTTCCGACCGTCGAGGTAGCCGAGCCGCTCTAAGGACGCCCAGACGCGAGTGTCGACGACCGCGTGGCGGTCGCCGTCGAGCGCGGCCAGCACGCACGAGGCGGTCGGCGCCTTGAAGCCGGCGAGCCCGGTGAGCAGGTGGATCGTCGAGAAGTCGCCGTCGACGGCGCGCGCGTTGCGCGTCACCTCCCGACACCGAGCCTCGGGGTTCTTCTCGACGTGATACGCGCTCCGCGTGGACGACTCGTAGGCGATCTCGTACAGCTGATCGCGCGTCAGGTGGCCCTGCGACCGGTAGCGTTCGCCGAACTCCTCCAGCCGCTCGGGGAGGACGCCCTGCGTCTCGGCGTAGCGATCGAGGTTCTCGGCGACGAACGCCTCGAGGTCGCGCGCGTCGGCGCCGGGAACGGCGTCGTCGTCGAGAACGTCGTCGGCGGCGTCGGAATCGTCTGCCTCCATGCGTGCCGATCCCGGCTCCGCGACCAAAACGACGGCGCCGTCGCTCGCGGTGATAATATACGCGGAACGCGTTTCGAGAGCTATCCGAGTTCGCCGGTAGCGGATGCCGCGACCGAGCTACAGCCGAGTGAGGTTCGTCGCGCGCGGACCCTTGTCCGCCTCCTCGATCTCGAACTCTACCTCCTGTCCCTCTTCGAGGTCCGGGCCGCCGACGTCTTCCATGTGGAAGAACACGTCCTCGTCAGCGTCGTCAGTCTCGATGAATCCGTAGCCGCCGGTGTCGTTGAAGAAGTCGACCTTGCCTGTCGCCATCGCACCCTAACAGTCTCCCGACGTGGTGATAAGTGTTGCGTGCCGGGGCTGATCGCCGCCACGTGCGCTCTCTCGGGCGTGTTCGCCGCTCGCGAAGGGATTCTCGGTGCTGGACCGAGCGCGTGCGACCGACGAGGCCGCGCGCTCACTCGCGGACCGTGACCTCGTCGCCGACGCGGAGCGTCTGGCCGCGGTCGCGCTCGGCTATCCGCGCGATGGTCATCACGGTGTAGTAGTGGTCGAACGCGTCCTCGTCGGCCCACTCGGGGAACGTCTCCTCCCGCCGCCGGACGAACCGCTCGCGGAACTCCGGCGTCGGCTCGCCGGTGTCGGGGTCGCGCTCGGGGACGACGCACCGACCGCAGGGCGTCACGCCCTCGACGCGGACGCCGGCTATCTCGAACGCCGGCGACCCCTCGCCGACGAACCGGTCCTCCCAGAACGCCGGGACGCCCGAGACCTCGACGTTCGCCCGGAGACGGCGACGTGCCCCCTCGACGGTCATCCCGTCGAACCACGAGGCGACCGCCTCCAGCGTCGCCGTGCTGACGACGGAGGGGCCCATCTCGCGGCGGTCGACGAACCCGAGCGACTCGTCGCGCCGGAACCGTAGGTCCGCGTCGAAGAAGTCGCCGAACCACTCGGCGGCGCGGGCGGGCTCCCCGTCCAGGTCGAACCGTCGGACGGTCCCGTCGGGCGTCTCGACTCGGAGCGTGCCCGACTCGGCGTCGAAGCCGGTCGCGAGGTCGTGGACCCGGTCGGTCCGCTTCCCGTTGACGACGTCGCCGTCGGCGTCGAACAGCGCGAACTCGCGGTCCCGTTTCAGCGTCCCGCCGTCGAGGACCCGGACGCCCTCGACGTCGACCCCGTCTAACCCCTTCACCGGATACACCCTGAGTCGCTCCAAACGGGCCATGTCGTGGGTACGAGGCGCCGCTTCCTATAGTCTTTCTTCGGCGCGTTCCGGTGACTCGGGCCGGGGGCTCGGATCGCGGACGGAGACGAGGTGGTCCGACCGATTTCGCGCCCGTCGTTTTTCCGTCGAAGGACCCGGGACCGAGATCGCTTTCGATCCGAAGATACCGACGGCCGAGAGCTTTGGTTTCGAAGGGGAAAACGCACTAAGGGTGTATCCCGTAGTAGTACCCAAGATGAACACCAGAACCACCCACCTCGACATCACGGGGATGAGCTGCGCCAACTGCTCGGCGAGCGTCGGCGACGCCGTGGAGTCGATAGACGGCGTCTCGCGTGCGGACGCGAACTACGCCACCGACGAGGCGACGGTCGAGTACGACCCGGAGGCGACGTCGCTCGCGGCGATCTACGACGCGATCGAGGACGCCGGCTACGGCGCGGTCTCGGAGACGGCGACCGTCGCGATCACCGACATGACGTGCGCGAACTGCGCGGACGCCAACCGCGACGCGTTAGCGTCCGTGCCCGGCGTCGTCGACGCCGACGTGAACTACGCGACCGACGAGGCGCAGGTGCGGTACAACCCCGCCGAGACCTCGCTGTCGGCGCTGTACGACGCCGTCGAGGACGCGGGCTACTCTCCCGTCCGAGAGGACGAGGGCGCGGACGGCGAGGGCGCCGACGGAGAGGGGGAGGGCTCCGGCGAGAGCGCGCGCGACGCGGCTCGGAACGCCGAGATACGAAAGCAGCGCCGGCTGACGCTGTTCGGGGCCGCGCTGTCCGCGCCGCTGCTCTTCTTCCTCGTCGACAACCTCCTCCTCGGGGGGGCGGTCGTGCCCGACCGGGTCTTCGGCGTCGGGATCCACTGGGTCGCGGCCGCGCTCGCGACACCGGTCCAGGTCGTGCTCGGTCGCCCGTTCTACGTGAACTCCTACAAGGCGCTCGTCACGAACGGGCGCGCCAACATGGACGTGCTGATCGCCCTTGGGTCGACGACGGCGTACGTCTACTCCGTCGCCGTCCTCCTCGACGTGGTCGCCGGGAGCGTCTACTTCGACACGGCGGCGCTCATCCTCGTCTTCATCACCCTCGGCAACTACCTCGAGGCCCGCTCGAAGGGGCAGGCCGGAGAGGCGCTCCGGAAGCTCCTCGAGATGGAGGCCGACACCGCGACCCTCGTCGACGGGGACGGGACCGAACGCGAGGTCCCGATCGACGAGGTCGCGGTCGGCGACCGGATGAAGGTCCGCCCCGGCGAGCAGGTTCCGACCGACGGCGTCGTCGTCGATGGGCAGTCCGCCGTCGACGAGTCGATGGTGACGGGCGAGTCGGTCCCCGTCGAGAAGTCGGAGGGCGACGAGGTCGTCGGCTCCACCATCAACGAGAACGGGCTCCTCGTCGTCGAGGCGACGAAGGTCGGTGCGGACACCGCGCTCCAGCAGATCGTCCAGACGGTGAAGGAGGCGCAGTCCCGCCAGCCCGAGATCCAGAACCTCGCTGACCGCATCTCCGCGTACTTCGTACCGGCGGTCATCGCGAACGCGCTGCTGTGGGGGATCCTCTGGTTCGCCTTCCCCGAGGCGCTCGCCGGCTTCGTCGACCGGCTCCCGCTGTGGGGCCAGGTCGCGGGCGGGCCCGCCCCGGTCGGCGGGTCGGTATCGGTGTTCGAGTTCGCGATCGTCGTCTTCGCCTCCTCGGTCCTGATCGCGTGTCCCTGCGCGCTCGGCCTCGCGACGCCGGCCGCGACGATGGTCGGGACCACCATCGGCGCGCAACACGGCGTCCTGTTCAAGGGCGGCGACGTGCTCGAACGCGCGAAGGACGTCGACACCGTGGTGTTCGACAAGACGGGAACGCTCACGGAAGGCGAGATGGAGCTCACGGACGTGGTCGCGGTCGGCAACGAGCGCGTCCCCGACGGCGGAGCGGTCGCCGAGGGCGAGGACGCGGCGGTGACCGGCGACGACGCCGCGACCGACGCGCGGGCCGACGAGGACGAGGTACTCCGGCTCGCCGCGAGCGCGGAGCGCGGCAGCGAACACCCGCTCGCTCAGGCGATCGTCGACGGCGCCGAGGCGCGCGGCCTCGACCTCGCCGACCCCGAATCGTTCGAGAACGTCCCCGGCCACGGGGTGAGAGCGACCGTGGGCGGCGACCGGGTACTGGTCGGGAACCGGAAGCTGCTGCGCGACAACGGGATCGACCCCTCGCCCGCCGCTGAGACGATGGAACGCTTAGAGGGCGAGGGGAAGACGGCGATGCTCGTCGCCCGAATTCGAGACGGCGCGGATGACGGGGAGCTCCTCGGCGTCGTCGCCGACGCCGACACGGTGAAACCGAGCGCGAAAGAGGCGGTGAGTCAGCTCCGGGACCGCGCTATCGACGTGATGATGATCACGGGGGACAACGAGCGCACGGCCCGCGCGGTCGCTGAGCGGGTCGGAATCGATCCCGACAACGTCCGCGCCGGCGTCCTCCCCGAGGACAAGTCAGACGCGGTCGAGGAGATCCAGGCCGACGGTCGCCGGGCGATGATGGTCGGCGACGGCGTCAACGACGCGCCGGCGCTCGCGGTCGCGTACGTCGGCACCGCCATCGGCTCCGGGACCGACGTGGCCATCGAGGCCGCCGACGTGACGCTGATGCGCGACGACCCGCTCGACGTCGTGAAGGCGATCCGCGTCTCCGACGCGACGCTCCAGAAGATCAAACAGAACCTCGTGTGGGCGCTCGGCTACAACACGGCGATGATCCCGCTGGCGTCGCTCGGGCTGCTTCAGCCCGTCCTCGCGGCCGGGGCGATGGCGTTCTCCTCGGTGTCGGTGCTGACGAACAGCCTCCTGTTCCGCCGGTACGACCCCGACGGCGACTACAGGCTCCTCGGCTTCCTGCGGCGCTGAGCGCGGCGCGATTTCTCCCCCGCCGGCGGTCCCGAAGCCCCAAGACGACGCGGCGCGTACGCCGGCACATGTCGACCCTCCTCGTCGTCGGCGGCAGCGGCTTCATCGGACGCGACGTCTGTCGGTTCGCGGTCCGCGACGGCCACGAGGTCCGAAGCGTCTCGCGGAGCGGCCGTCCCGACGTCGACGAGGCGTGGGCGGACGCCGTCTCGTGGACGAGCGCCGACCTCTTCCGCCCGAACGCGTGGCGCGACCGCCTCGACGGCGTCGACGCCGTGGTCCACTCGGTCGGGACGCTCACCGAGGCGCCGACGGAGGGGGTCACCTTCGAGCGCGTCAACGGGGACGCGGCCCTCCTCACGTCGCTGGAGGCGGAACGCGCCGGCGTCGACGCGTTCGTCTTCCTCTCGGCGGCGGCGAAGCCGCCCGGTATTCGAAACGCCTACCTGACGGCCAAGCGCCGCGCCGAGGCGTCCATCGCCGACCTCGACCTCGACGTGGTCACCCTCCGCCCGGGTCCCGTCTACGGAGCGGGACAGCCGCACCTCCCCGGCGTCGTCGACCGCGTCCTCCGGTTCGTCGCGAGCGCGCCGCCGCTCGCGTCGCGGCTCGGCGAGGCGCGGCCGCTCTCCGCCGACACCGTCGCGCGGGCGACGTACCGCGCCGCGCTGGACCCGGACGACCGCCTGCTCGACGTCTCCGATATTCGCGATCTCGCCGGGTGAGCGGCGGGGCGACTCCCGATCCAAAAACGTCCGTCAGCGCGCGCTGCGCTCCTTGGCCATCTCCAGCGAGACGAAGAAGCCGAAGTACGCCGGAATCCCCGCGAGCATGAACATGTACAGCACCCACTGCGGGGCCGTCGAGAAGGCGACGTTGTACAGCGAGGACGCGAGCCCCACCCACACGAGCGCGAACAGCAGGTCTTGGAGCATCCCGGTGCCGTTCTCGCTGAGCACGTGCCGGGCGCGGTCGGCGACGCTCGGGTCGGTCGGCTGGTCGTCAGGCGTCTCCGGGGCGTCCGAGTCGGGCATGAACTGAGTGTGGAAGAGGGGGTACGTCGGTGTTGCGGAATCGCGCGGCGTCGAGCGCGCGATGAAGCGGTTTGCGGGCCGCGACCTCAGTCCTCGTCGAGGTAGTCGACGACGAGGATCGGGACGTGCGTCGAGCGCAGGGTGCGCTCCGTGACGCTGCCCAGCAGCGCGCGGCGCACGCCGGCACGGCCGTGACTCCCCATCACGATGAGGTCGATGTCGTTGTCCTCGGCGTAGTCGCCGATCACCTTGTGCGGTCGGCCGCCCGAGACGTGTTCGACGATATCGACGCCGCGTTCGTCGCCGCGCGCGGCGACCACCCCGGTCGCCTCGTCGGCCTGCTCTTTCAGCTCGCCCATCTCGTCGAACCGGCCCTGCTTGAGCCGGTCGACCTGCTCGGTGCCGAGGCTGAAGTTCACGGAGTCGATGTCGACCACGTACAGCGCGTGGACCTCGGCGTCGTACTTCTCCGCGAGGTCGAGCGCGTGGTCGACAGCGGCCTCCGCGACGTCGCTGCCGTCAGTGGGAACGAGTATTCGGTCGTACATGGATTACTCCGCTTCCTCCGTGGTTTCGTCGTCCATTGCGCGGTCGCCATCGGCGGCCGCGTCGTCCATTGCGCGGCCGCCGTCGGTCGCCACGTCCTCGCCGCCGTCGGCGACGACGTCTTCGGCGGTCTCCTGCTGGCCCATCGGTTCGGGGCTGTGACACTGCCGGACGATCCGCTTCGTCTCCAGCGACGGCTCGTCGGTGGCCATCGAGACGGCGATGGTGACGACGAACACGATCGGGAGCGTGATGAGCGCCGAACCGATGGCGGGCATCCACGTCGCGAGCCCGGCCGACAGCGGCGCATCGAGGGAGCCGATGTACGTCGGGACGATCTGGTTGATCATCGGGATCGACCAGAGCGTCAGCCCGGTCGTCATGCCCGCGAGCGCGCCCTGCCGGTTCGCGTTCTCCCACCACATGCCGAGGAAGAACATCGGGAACAGCACGGAGCCGGCGAGCGAGAACGCGTACCCGACGAGCGCGGCGATCGAGGACGCGGGGTTGAGCGCCGCCAGCGTCGTCAGCGCGCCCAGCGCGACGATCGAGAGGCGGCCGACGAGGATCTGCTGGCGCTGCGTCGCGTCCTCGTTGATGATGTTCGTGTAGATGTCGTGGCTGATCGCCGACGAGCCGGCGATGAACAGCCCGGCGACCGTCGCGATGGCGGCAGCGATACCGCCCGCCGCGACGATGCCGACGAACCAGGACGGGAGTCCGGACAGCTGCGCCGCCAGCACGACGATGACCTCGCTGGCTGCCCCAGTCATCCCGGGGTCACCGTACGTCGCGCCGACGTTCTGCGAGTAGAGGTCGGTCCCGAACGCCGCGAACGCGGGAGCGCTCCAGTAGAGGATGCAGATGAAGAACAGCCCCCAGACCGTCGACCAGCGGGCCGTCCGCTCGCTCTCGACCGTGTAGAACCGGACGAGCACGTGCGGGAGCCCGCAGGTGCCGACGATGAGCGAGAACGTCGTCGCGACCCAGAGGTAGTAGCTCGACCCGGCGAACGGCTCGGAGAACTCGCTGCCGAGCTGGCTGATCAGCGCGCCGTACTCGAGCTGCGGCAGCACCGTGGAGTAACCGTTCGTGTAGCCGACGACGAACAGCCCCACGACGAACGCGAGGATGAGGATGACGTACTGGACCGCCTGGTTCTTCGTGGCGCCCAGCATCCCGGACAGCGTCAGGTAGCCGACGGTGACGACCATCATGGCGACGACCATCACCTGGTACCCGTCGAGGCCGGGGATGAGGCCCCCGTAGTTACCGAAGATGTACAGGCCGACCAAGGCCATCCCCTTCGCCTGCCCGATGGCGTAGACGAAGCCGATGAGGAACGTCGTCACCGCCGCGATGGCGCGCGCGGTGTCGGAGTTGAATCGGTCGCCGACGAAGTCCGGCGCCGTGTACTTCCCGAACCGACGCAGCTGCGCGGCGAGGAAGATGAGCAGGATGAAGTAGCCCGTCGTCCAGCCGACGACGAACACGAGCCCGTAGAATCCGGCCAGCGCGATCGAGGCCGCCATCCCGAGATAGGACGCCGCGGACATCCAGTTGGCCCCGATCGCCATCCCGTTCTCGACGTTCCCGATGGACCGGCCCGCCACCCACATGTCGTCGGTGTCGGCCACGCGGAAGACGAAGCCGATCGTGAGGAACAGCCCCAACATCCCGATCACGAGGAGCGCCGGTCCCAGCTTGAACGAGATGTCGAGCGCCTCCGGAAGGAGGTCGCTCTGGAGGAGGATCGAACTCGCCGTCATTCGTCGGACCCTCCGTCGGTCGCGACGTCAGCCGTGCCGTGCTCGATACCGTACTTCTCGTCGAGCGCGTCCCGCTTGCGCGAGTACCAGAACGCTAAGATCAGCGCGCTGGTCGGCGCGCCGAACGCGACGAGGAAGTAGTGGAGCGGGAACTGAAGGATCGGCATCGACTGCGTCATCGGACCGGGAGCGATCCGGGTCAGGGTCACCGGCCCCCACACCGCGAGGACCCAAATGGCGAACCCGGACCACACGATTCGCAGGTGATCGCGCATGTACGGCGTGCTCGGATTCAGGATGTTCACCTCCGCTCCGAGGTAGTCGGTATTGTTGTGCGTCTGTGCGGCTCCCGAGGAGGCGACGCCGCCGTCGGTGGCCGCGTCGTTCGTTGCGCGCCCCCCGTCGGTGGCCGCGTCGTTCGCTGCGCGCCCCCCGTCGGTGGCCGCGTCGTCAGTTTCGCGGCCACTATCGGTGACCGCGTCGTCTCGTTCGCGTGAGGTATTATCTGTCATGTTTTGTCGTGTGTTGGGAATCGTTTATCTCGTTTTTTTCGTGATGATTGTCGTCGTGTGGTCCGGTGTGGTCGTGAGTGGAACAGCTGAAAACGGCTCGCCGAGCGCTACTCGGCGTCGGCCTTCTGTTGGATCTCCTCGACGATCTCGGGGTTCCGCAGCGTGCTCGTGTTCCCGAGCTCCTCGCCGTCGGCGATGTTCTCCAGCAGGCGGCGCATGATCTTCCCGGACCGGGTCTTCGGCAGGTCGGGCGTGAACACGACCTGCTCGGGCCGGGCGATCGGGCCGATGGCGTCCTCGACGGCCGCGACGATCGTCTCGCGGAGCTCCTCGTTGCCCTCGTAGCCGTCCTCGGTGGTGACGTAGGTGTACACCGCCTCGCCTTTGATGTCGTGGTTGCCGCCGACGACCGCGGCCTCGGCGACGCCCTCGACGCCGACGATCGCCGACTCGATCTCCATCGTCCCCAGCCGGTGGCCGGAGACGTTGAGCACGTCGTCCACGCGGCCGAGGACGGTGATGTAGCCGTCGTCGTCGATCTTCGCCCCGTCCTCCGGGAAGTACACCCAGTCGTCGGGGTCGTCGCTGTCGGTGTCGGAGTACTCCGCCCAGTACTCCTCGATGTAGCGCTCGTCGTTGTTGTACAGCGTCCGGAGCATGCCGGGCCACGGCTTCTGTACCGTGAGGTAGCCGGCCTTTCCGGGCTCTACCTCGTCGCCGAGCGTGTCGAGGATCTGGACGTCGAGCCCCGGCAGCGGCGGCCCCGCGGCGCCGGGCTTCATGTCCTTGACGCCGGGCAGCGTCGTCACCATCATCCCGCCGGTCTCGGTCTGCCACCACGTGTCGACGACGGGACACTCCTCGTCGCCGATGTGCTGGTAGTACCACTTCCACGCGCGGGGGTTGATCGGCTCGCCGACCGTGCCGAGCAGCCGCAGCGAGGAGAGGTCGTGGCGGTCCGGGAACTTCGAGCCCCACTTCATGAACGCCCGAATCGCGGTCGGAGCGGTGTACAGCTGGGTCGCCTCGTGCTCCTCGACGATCTCCCAGAGGCGGTCGCGCTCCGGGTGGTCCGGCGTCCCCTCGTACATCATCGTCGTCGTGCCGAGCGAGAGCGGCCCGTAGACGATGTACGAGTGCCCCGTGATCCAGCCGATGTCGGCCGAACAGAAGTACGTGTCATCCGGCTTGATGTCGAGGACCGACTGCGAGGTCCACGACACCCACGAGAGGTAGCCGCCGGTCGTGTGTTTCACGCCCTTCGGCTTCCCGGTCGTCCCCGAGGTGTACATCAGGAACAGCATGTCCTCGGCGTCGCGCGTGACCGGCTCGACCTCGGCGCCCTCGTGTTCCGCGACGAGGTCGCCGTAGTCGATCTGGTCGTCGCCGAGGTCGTGGCCGAAGCCGTCGCCGTTCGGCCCGAGCCGGTCGACGACCACCGTGGTCGTGTCGTGGTCGACGCCCGCGAGCCCCTCGTTCGCCTTGTCGAGGTGGTCGAGCGGGTCGCCGCGGCGGTAGTAGCCGTCGCAGGTGACGAGGTACTCGGAGTCCGCGGCGTTCATCCGCGTCGCCAGTGCGTCGGCCGAGAACCCGGCGAACACGACGCTGTGGGGCGCGCCGATGCGCGCACACGCCAGCATCGCGATCGGCAGCTCCGGGATCATCGGCATGTACATCGTGACGACGTCGTCCTCCTCGACGCCCTGCTCCCGGAGGGCGGCCGCGAACTCGTTCACCTCGCGGTGGAGCTCCTCGTACGTGTACGTGCGGTCGTCCTCGTCGACCGGCTCGCCGACCCACTCGATTGCGGCCTCGTCGCCGCGCTCGTCGAGGTGTCGGTCGAGGCAGTTCGCCGACGCGTTCAGCTCGCCGCCCGTGAACCACTCGTAGAACGGCGGGTTGCTGTCGTCGAGCACCTGGTCGTAGTCGGTTTCCCACTCCAGCAGGTCGGCGGCCGTCTCCCAGCACTCGGGCCAGTTCTCCTCGAACTCCTCGTATATCTCCGGGTCGGAGACGTTCGCCTGCTCGACGAACGACTCCGACGGCTCGAATACCTCCTGTTCCGCGAGTCTCGCTTCCAGTTGGCCGTCTCCCTCTGTCATGGTACGGTCGTACCCAACCAATATCGCCATATAAACGCTGACGCTAAATACGAAAAATCGTGATAGACTCTCTCCGGCCCGGCGCTGGTGTCTCAGCGGGCGACGAGGGTCCCGTGGGAGCGACGACCCCGCCGCGGCCAAGCGATTCGGCCGGTCACCCGCCGGGCGGGGTCGCCCGCTCGTCGCCATCCCGAATCGGTCGGTCCGCGTCGTCTTCGAAGACGCCGTCGAGGAGGGCGCGCTGCGCCTTGCGAAGGTGGTTGTGGAACGTCGGCGACGAGACGCCCATCGCGTCGGCCACCTCCTCGGCCGTGCTCCCCCGCGGCCAGTCGAAGTAGCCGCCGTGGTACGCCGCCGACAGCGCGGCCCACTGGCGGTCGGTGAACCTGTCGGCGACCCCGTCACGCAGCGACGACTCCGTTCGCGGCGAACGCGCGACCGACTCCTTGCTCGCGAGCCTGACGTCCGCGAACCGGTCGCGGAGCCCGTCCGCGACGGGGCGGACGTTCGTCCCCTCGGGGAAGTCAGCGACGACGCGGACCCGGCCGTCGGCGGCCGACGCGTCGCGCACGGTCGCGCCGTGGTCGATGAGCGCCCTGACGAGCGACCCGTCCGCGAGGCGGACCGACGCCGAACAGCCGTCCTCGCCGGTCTCAATCACCCGGAAGTCGGAGACGCCCGGCGCCGACTCGACGACCGCCGCGACGTCCTGCGGGCGGGCCCCGTCGACGGAGAGGTACGCCCGGGAGACGTCGTCGTCGACGTCGACGGTCGACGCCAGTTCGATCCGGCAGCCCAGCCGCTCGCTCGCGCGGGCGAGGAACGCGCGTTCGTCGGTCGTGTGGAACTCGACCTCCGTGACCGCGTCGGAGTGGAGCAGCTCCCGCCACCGGTCGGCGGTGATCGCGCGGCCGAGACAGCCCCCGAGGGCGGCGAGCGCTCGGCGTTCGGGCTCGCCGACCGGGTCGCCGTCGGCCGCGACGACGCAGAGCGCGCCGTGGACCACGCCCTCGTAGGCCGCGGGAACCGCGACGGCGGGCCGTCCCGCGGTCCCCTGACGGCCGTCGGTCGCGGCGGGCGCGCCGTCCGTGATGGCGTCCAACCAGGGGCCGCCGGCGGTCACGCCGCGGTCCGCGAGCGTCTCTCGGTCGACGCCCGCCGCCGTGGCCACGTCGGCCCGCTCCCCGCCGACCGCCCGGCGGACGACCCACGCCTCGGCCCAGCGGTCCGCCTCGGTCAGCCCGGAGGCGACGGCAGCCGGGGGGGCCGCTGACCCCGGGTCCGCGAGCGCCTCGAACCCCGGGAGGACGGTCCGCGTCGCCCGTTCCGCCGACGGGTCAGGGGTCCCCTCGTCGCCGGCGATAGCGGCCGCGAGGGCCTCTCCGTCGAGCGGGTCGAGGTACGGGTCGAGCGTGCCGAGCGACTCCCAGCCGCCGGCGTCGCGGACCGCGCGCGGATCGACGCCGCGGTCGACGAGCTGCCGCCGCGCGAACGTCTTTCGGAGGGCGCTGGGGGTGACCCGCTCGTCGAGCGCGGCGTCGGTGAGGCCGGCCGCCCGCGCCGCGGTCTCGCTCACGATCATCTGGACGCGCCGGGGCGAGACGTCGACGTACGGGTCGTCCTCGTCGAGCTCCTCGCTCGTCGCGTACCGGTCCAGGTCGGCCGCCAGCGACGCCGGAACGACGGTCTCGCGGTCGACCGGCTCGTCGTCGGACAGGCGCGATTCGCCGCCCGCGCTCTGGTCGTCGCCCGCGGGGACCGCGAGGAGGCGCGCGCCCGCGACCGACTCCGCCCCGCGCAGGTGTCGCGGCGCGACGCGGGTGATCTCCTCGGTGCGGAGTCCGGCCTCGCCCGCCAGCCTGACGACGAGCGCCGCGCGATACGTCTCCGCGGCGGTGACGAGCGCGTCGTAGGTGTCCGCGTCGAGGCCGTCGACCATTCGTTTCGGAATACAACAGGTAGCCGAAACAAAACTGTTCCGGAAAACGCCACCTTCGCGACGGGTCCTCCCGCTCTTTGGCGAAAGCACCCCTCTCCGCGGTCGCGTCTCGATCGAAGGGTTTCGGTTCTGTTCTGCGCTCCGAAACGAGGTCGCCGTCAGCCGGACGCGCCGACGCCTCAGGAGACGTCGTCCCACAGCCGCTCGTGGCCGTGGTACGTGAGCGGCTTCGAGACGGTGGTCACGAGACCGGTGCTCGCCGCCTGCCCGACGTCGCCGACGACGAGAAACGCGACCGCGACCGTCACCATCAGCGCCAGGTAGCGACCGGTCTCGACGACCGCCCGGCGACGGGCCTGTATCGCCTCCCGCGAGAAACCGGCAGCTCCCATGCCGGTCGATTCGGTCGCCGCGAATACGTACGTGGGACCCGCGTCAGAATGCGTTTACAGAGACCAGATTCACCTACTCATGTCTCGCACGGTCGACTCGATCTCGCCCACGACCTCGGGGTTTCGGAGCGCGCTCACGTCGCCGAACTCCTCGCCGCGGGCGATGTCCTCCAGCAACCGCCGCATGATCTTCCCCGATCGCGTCTTCGGGAGTTCGGGGGTGAACACGACCCGGTCCGGGCGCGCCACGTCGCCGACGGTGCTCGCCAGCCGGTCCGCGACCGCGTCGCGGAGGGGCTCGTCGGGCTCGACCCCGCTCTTCGTCGTCACGTACGCCACGATGTGCCCGTCGCCGTCGCCGACGACCGCGGCCTCGGTCACGCCGTCGGCGTCGACGATGGCCGCCTCCAGCTCGCCGGTGTTGAACCGCTGCGCGCGGACGTTGATCACGTCGTCGACGCGGCCGAGGATCGTGACGTAGCCGTCCTCGTCGACGGTCGCGCCGTCGCCGGTGCGGTAGCGCCAGCCGTCCTCGCCCTTCACCCAGTACTCCCGCAGGTAGCGCTCGTCCCCCTCGCGGAGCCCGCGAAGCATGCCGGGCCACGGGGAGGCGAGCGTGAGGTACCCCGACTCGCCGGGGTCGACCGGCTCGCCGTCCTCGTCGACGACCCGGGCGTCGATGCCCGGCAGCGGCGGGCCGACCTTCCCCGGCTTCATCGGCGTGATCCCCGGGAGGGTGGCGAGCGAGATGGCCCCCGTCTCCGTCTGCCACCACGTGTCGACGACGGGGACGTCGCCGCCGCCGACGTGGTCGCGGTACCAGCGCCACGCCTTCGGCGTGATCGACTCGCCGACGGTCCCCAGCAGGCGGATCGACGAGAGGTCGTGCGACTCGGGGTACTCCGCGCCCCACTTCATGAACGACCGGATCGCGGTCGGCGAGGTGTAGAAGACGCTCACCGCGTTGCGCTCGATAAGGTCCCAGACGCGGTCGCGGTCCGGGTAGTCGGGCGACCCCTCGTACAGCACGGTGGTCGTCCCCGTCGCGAGCGGGCCGTACACGCCGTACGAGTGGCCCGTGATCCAGCCGATGTCGGCGGCGCACCAGTAGGTGTCCTCCGGGCGCACGTCGAGGACGTTCCGGGTCGTCCACGCGACGTGCGCGAGGTACCCCCCGGTCGCGTGCTCGACGCCCTTCGGCCGCCCGGTCGTCCCCGAGGTGTACATCACGAAGAGGAGGTCGGTCGCGTCGCGGGCGACCGGCTCGACCGTCTCCCCGTCGTGCGCGTCGACGAGCGCGTCGTACTCGTGTTCGTCGTCGCCCAGCGAGACGGCCAGCTCGTCGCCGAGGCGGTCGACGACGACCGCGGCCGACAGCTCCCCCTCGGCGCGGATCCGGGCGTTGTCCGCCTTCGACTTCTGGTTGAACGCGTCCTCCCGGCGGTAGTAGCCGTCGCAGGTGATCAGGTACTCGGAGTCGGCCGCGTCGATCCGGGTCGCGAGCGCCTCCGCGGACAGCCCCGCGAAGACGACGTTGTGCGGCGCGCCGATGCGAGCGCACGCCAGCATCGCGATCGGCAGCTCCGGGACCATCGGCAGGTACAGCGTGACCACGTCGTCCTCCTCGACGCCGAGCTCGCGGAGCCCGGCCGCGACCGCGTTCACCTCGCGGTGGAGGTCGAGGTACGTGTACGACCGGCGCTCGCCCCGCTTCCCGAACCACCGGATCGCGAGCTGGTTCCGGCGGTCGTCCAGGTGCCGGTCGACGCAGTTCGCCGCGGCGTTGAGCCGCCCGTCCGGGAACCACTCGTAGAAGGGGGGGTGGGAGTCGTCGAGGACCGTCTCGTACTCGCGGTCCCACGTCAGGAGGTCGGCGGCCTCTCGCCACGCTTCCGGCCCCTCGCGGTCGAACCGCTCGTACACCGCGGGGTCGCTCGCGGCGGCTCGCGTCCGGAAGTCGGCCGGCGGTGGGACGGCGTCCTCGTCCCGCTCGACGAGCCGACCGTCGGTCCCGGGATCGTCCATGACACTGTATGGCCCGCGGAGGCCCGTATACTTTGTCCGGGTCGCCGCCGAGCGAGTCGGCGCCGAGCAAGAGTCGGCGTCGAACGCGGCGGCCCGCCGAGAGCGGCCGGTCGCCCCCGCTCAGGCCGACTCCTCGGCGGGCGGCGCCGAGAGCTCGGCGGCCTTCGCCCGGGCGCGGGCGACGATGGAGGGCTTCGCCTCGAAGTCGACGGTCACCTGGTCGCCCGCGTACGTCTCCTCGGCGACGTGCCCGTGGTCGTGGACCCACGAGACGAGGCTCATCGCGTCGTCCGAGACCGGGAGGACGAGCCGCTCGCGCTCCCAGTCCGGGAGCTCGTCCTCGACGCGGTCGCGGAGCTCCGCCACGCCCGCGCCCGTCTTCGCCGAGACGGCGACCGGGTCGGGCGCGACGCCCGAGAGCGCGCCGCGCTTGTCGGCGAGCTCCCCGGGCGCAAGCCGGTCGATCTTGTTGAACACGGTGACGACGGGCGCCTCGTTGCGCTCGTAGAGGGTGTCGTGGCTCGTCACGAGCTTCTCGCGCATCTCCTCGACCGGCTCGCTGGCGTCCACGACGAGCAGCACGAGGTCGGCGCGGTAGACGGAGTCGAGCGTCGACTCGAACGACTCCACGAGCCAGTGGGGGAGGTCCGCGATGAAGCCGACCGTGTCGGTGAGGAGGACGTCGCGCTTCTCCATCTCGGCCCGGCGCGTCGTCGTCCCGAGCGTCGTGAACAGCATGTCCTGCGACTCGGCGGTGGTGTCGAGGTCGCGGTGGCGCTCGTCGTTCTCGTCGACGGCCAGCTCGTCGGCGAGCTGGCGCATCAGCGTCGACTTCCCCGCGTTGGTGTAGCCGGCGAGCGCGACGAGGTCGAACCCGGAGTCGCGGCGCTGCTCGCGGCGCGCCTCCTCCTTCTCCGCGATCGACTCCAGCTCGTCGCGGATCTCGGAGATCTGCCGCTTGATGTCGCGCTCGACGCTCTCGTCGTACTCTCCGAGCCCCATGAACCCGGGCCGCTCGTCGCGTTTCGCCAGGCTCGCCTTCGCCTCCGCGCGGGGCAGCTCGTACCGGAGCTCCGCGAGCTCGACTTGGAGCTGCGCCTTCCGCGTGTTGGCTCGCTGGCCGAAGATCTCCAAGATGAGCGTGAACCGGTCGACGACCTCGACGCCCTCGGGGAGCTTCCCGCCGATGTTGAACGTCTGGTACGGGCCAACGTCGTTGTCGATGATCACGGCGTTCGCGTCCGTCCGGCGGACGAGGTCGCGCAGCTCCGCGACCTTCCCCTCGCCGAACATGAAGGCGGCGTCCTCGGTGCGCGTCTGGGTGAGCTCGCCGACCACGTCGTAGCCCGCAGCGGCCGCGAGCTGTCCGATCTCGGTGAGATCGGCATCCCCGGAGTCGACGCGCTTGGCGACGACTGCGCGGCGTCCCTCGGTCGACGACTCGGCGTCGGCGTCCGCTCTCCCGGTGCCCTCGCTCATCGGAGGAGGTCCCGGGCGGCGTACGCGGCGTGGTGTGCTGCCTGCACTGTTTCGCGCTCGCCTATGCTCTCGACGTATTTAAAGTCGGGCTGAAAGCTGAGTCCGACGCGTTCCGCCGGCTCTTCGTAGAACTCGCCGCCCTCGGCCACGACCGGCCCCTCGGGCGGTGAAGGGAGGTCGCCGACCGCCTCCGCTGCGAGCGCGACGGTCGCCTCCAGCGTCGGCCCCTCGCGCGCCGCCGCGAAGCCAATTCCCTCCACCGACCGGATCCGCGCGGAGTCGACCCGCGCGTGGACCGCGGCCGCGACCATCAGGTACTCGCCGTCCTCCTCGTGACGGCCGCTGATGTCCACGCCGACGACCTCAGGGGCGGGAGCGGTTCACCACGGTTCGACCGGTCCGCGCGTCCGCGTCGAGTGCCTGTGCGTCCATGCGAATACGTTAGTCACCCGGCGAATTGAACGTTTCCGTCGGGCGTTCGACAGCGGTGGCGCTCAGTCCCGGAGGTCGTCGACGACGGCCCCGATCCGCTCGACCGCCTCGTCGACGTCGGTCTCGTCGACGTCGAGGTGCGTGGTGAACCGCGTCGTGTAGTCCGCGAACTCGACGCAGCCGACGCCGGCCTCCTTGCACGCCGCGTAGAGCGACTCGGCCGGGACCCCGGCCTCCTCGGTGTGCGCGACGACGATGTTCGTGTCGGGCGCGGGCGCGTCGACGCCGTCGAGCGCGTCGAGGCCGGCCGCGAGCCGCTCCGCGTTGGCGTGGTCCTCGGCGAGGCGGTCGACGTTCTCCAGCGCGCGGAGCGCGGGGGCGGCGATCATGCCGGCCTGGCGCATCCCGCCGCCGAACAGCTTGCGGACGCGGCGCGCGTCCTCGACGAACGCCTCGTCGCCGGCGAGGATCGAGCCGACGGGCGCGCCGAGCCCCTTCGAGAGGCAGAAGGTGACGCTGTCGACGGGCGCGACGATCTCGCTCGCGTCGACGCCGAGCGCGACCGCGGCGTTGAACACGCGCGCGCCGTCAAGGTGGACCGGAACGCCGGCGTCGCGGGCGGCCTCGGCGGCGGCCGCGATCCGGTCGACCGGGACCGCCTTGCCGCCGCGGTAGTTATGGGTGTTTTCCAGAGAGAGGAGGCCGGTCCCTGGTCGGTGGAGGTCCTCGTCGACGAGTCCCTCGCGGACCGCCTCGGGGGTCGGGACGCAGCGCTCGCCGGCGTCGATCGTCCGGGTCTGGACGCCGGAGAGCTTGGCCGCGCCCGCCAGTTCCCAGCGGTAGATGTGGGACTCGCGCTCCAAGAGGAGTTCCTGGCCCGGCTCCGTGTGCGCGTGGACCGCGATCTGGTTCGCCATCGTCCCGGAGGGGACGTACAGCGCGGCCTCGGTGCCGACCGCCTCGGCCGCGCGGCGCTCCAGCTCGTTGACGGTCGGGTCGTCGCGGTACACGTCGTCGCCGACCTCGGCGGTCGCGGCCGCGTCGCGCATCTCGTCCGAGGGCGCCGTGACGGTGTCGGACCGCAGGTCGATGAAGTCGTCGTCGGACATCGGTTGTCTGTCGTTCCGCGGCGGCGGGCATATATCCCGCGCTCGGCGAACGCCCTCGGAGACCGACCGTTTCCGACGGTCCCGAGGCCGATCCACCCGGTTCCGCGTTCGGTCCCTATTTAACGACAGCGGCCGATCCGTGGCGTATGGCAACGGAAGCCGCGCCAGACGACGCAGCCGACGCACCGGACGCCTACGACGCCCTCCTCGACCGCGTCCAGCGGTGGAACGCGGTCGGCAGCGCCTCCGGCGTCCTCGGCTGGGACCAACAGGTGATGATGCCCGAGGGCGGGACACCCGCTCGGTCGAAGCAGCTCTCGGCGCTCTCCTCGGTCCACCACGACATGGTCACCGCCGACGAGACGGGCGAGCTGCTCGACGAGCTCGACGACGCAGACCTCACGGACGAGCAGGCGGCGGTCGTCCGCGAGGTCCGCCGCGAGTACGAGCGAGCCGACGCCGTCCCGGTCGAGCTCGTCGAGGAGATCTCCGAGACCGGCTCCGAGGCGCTCCAGGCGTGGGAGGAGGCGAAGGCCGAGGACGACTTCGACGAGTTCGCCCCCTACCTCGAGAAGCACGTCGAGCTCAAACGCGAGTACGCCGAGCACATCGACCCCGACCGCGACCCCTACGAGGTCCTCTTCGAGGAGTTCGAGCCGTGCCTCTCGATGGAGCGCGCCGAGTCGATCCTCACGGAGCTCCGCGAGGCGCTCGTCCCGATGATCGAGGAGATCCGCGAGTCCGACGTCGAGCTCGCCGTCGACACGTTCGAGGGGACGTTCCCCGAGGACGAGCAGGAAGCGCTCTCGCGGGAGGCGCTCGAACTCGTCGGCTACGACTTCGACCGCGGCCGCCTCGACGTCTCCTCGCACCCGTTCACCTCGGGCAACCAGTTCGACTGCCGCGTGACGACCCGCTTCGACGAGAACGACCCGCTCGGCGCCGTCGGCTCGACGATCCACGAGTTCGGCCACGCGCAGTACAACCTCGGGCTCCCGCAGGAGCACTTCGGCACGCCGCTCGGCGAGTCGCGCGACCTCTCGGTCCACGAGTCGCAGTCGCGCCTCTGGGAGAACCACGTCGGGCGCAGCGAGGCGTTCTGGGAGGAGTTCCTCCCCGTCTTCCAGGAGCACTTCCCGCAGACGGAGGAGGCGACGGTTCGAGACGCCTACGAGGCGTTCAACCAGGTGTACGAGGACAACCTCATCCGCGTCGAGGCCGACGAGCTCACCTACCACCTCCACATCGTGATCCGGTTCGAGATCGAGCGCGACCTGATCCGCGGCGACCTCGACGTCGAGGACGTGCCCGGGGTCTGGAACGACAAGTACGAGGAGTACCTCGGCATCCGACCCGACACCGACAGCGAGGGCTGCCTCCAGGACATCCACTGGAGCCACGGCAACTTCGGCTACTTCCCCACCTACTCGCTGGGCTCCGTGATGGCCGCCCAGCTGTTCGAGGCCGCCGAGGACGAGATCGACGACCTCCACGGGAAGATCGCCGACGGCGAGTTCGGCGACCTCCACGACTGGCTCGGCGAGAACGTCCATCAGCACGGCTCCCGCTACGAGACCAACGAGCTGGTGGTGCGCGCGACCGGCGAGGACTTCTCGGCGGACGCGTTCCTCGACTACGTCGACGAGAAGTACGGCGAGCTGTACGGGATCTGAGTCGCTCCGTTCCCGCTAACTCGCGTTTATATTCCCAGCCGGAACCCGGTCATCAACACGATGAGGACGAGCATCACGGCGCCCTCGAACAGCCCGACCACGAGGTTCTTCTTCTCGATCGATTCGAGCCGCGAGGCGTCCGGGTCCGGCGACAGCGTCTCGTAGTACGCGCTGAGCTGGAGCCGGTGCGGGACGGCCAGCCCGAACGCGAACAGCCCCCAGCCGAGCCCGAGCGCGAGCCCCGACCACGTCCCGCCGAAGCCGTAGCCGAGCCCGAGGTCCGGCGTCAGCAGGACCGTCCCGGACAGCACCGTCGTCAGCGAGAAGCCGACGAGGAAGAAGACGGCCTTCGGAATCAGCGTCCTGTTCACCGCGGCCGACGCCTCCTCGTCGAGGCCGCCCAGCGTCGGCCCGATGATCGCCGGGAAGATGATCGCGAACCCGAACCACACCGCGCCGGCGGCGACGTGCGTGTAGAAGAGCAGTTCGGTGTTCGCGAGCGC
This sequence comes from Halorubrum distributum JCM 13561, assembly GCF_000337395.1. Taxonomy (NCBI): domain Archaea; kingdom Methanobacteriati; phylum Methanobacteriota; class Halobacteria; order Halobacteriales; family Haloferacaceae; genus Halorubrum; species Halorubrum distributum. The sequence continues at coordinate 56,269 of NZ_AOJF01000022.1, read as the reverse complement.
GAGGCTCGCGGCGAGAAAGGCCAGCGGCACGAGGAAGCTCCCGGCCGCGAACGCCGGGTTCGCGGCGTCCGCGAGGTGGCGAACTCGGTCGACGAATCCCGACTCAGCGACGTGACGGCTGCCTTCGTCAGCGACGGCCATGGACGCCGGATCCCGAGTCTCCGTCAAATGCGTTCTGGTCGACACGATCGCGGCCGGTTCTCGGCGATGACCACGCGCTTACCGCCCCAGTACTCCGGTGAGTACTCGTGGTTGGTGGTTCAGCGCTCTCGATCGCTCAGTACAGAGGAAGAGAGGAGCGATAGCGGGAGTACGTGTAGTACGTCGTGAGTGAGGCCATTTATAAATAGAATCTCGGTTTTGCCGTTGGCTGTTTATAAATGCTTGAGGCTGGTGGGATGAGGATCTCCAAAGCCCCAGTCGCGACGGCTCGCGCGCCTTGCTGCGCTCCTCAGTCGCTCGTTTCACTCGCTCCTTGCGGTGCTTACTGCGGCGTGCTTCGCCCTCGCGACTGCCCCTTTGAGTCCTCCCCCGACCGCCCAGCACCGCAGCCTCAGGCCTCCCCAGCCTCGTCAGTCGCCTCCGCTTCGCTCCGGCGACTGACTCCCTCGCGGGCTGGCTCGCGGCCTCCGCTTCGCTCCGGCCGCTCGCAGGCGCGCCACCGCCTGCCATTTATAAATACACGTCGCCGTCGCTCACGATCATTTAAATACCGTTTCGTCGCCAGCGATATGCGATACTCACTCCGAAATCGATCAAGAAGCACGCTTCAGCTATCGGCTGTTCCAGGCCTGTCGGTGTTTATAAAGAGAAATTTAACAGCGCCCTCCGGTCGCGAGACCCCGATTACTTCTCGATGATGCTCTCCTCGACGGCCTCGCCGAAGTGACGCGCCACGTCCTCGTAGTAGACGAGCGCCTCGTCGCCGGGCTCGACGTCGGTGACGGCCTTCCGCCCCTCGCTCGTAGCGATCTTCACGGTCTCGGCGTTCTGGATGAGCGTCTCGATCCGGTCGGTGCCGTCGTCGGTCTCGATCTCGGCCTGGATCCGGAACATCGGGCGTTTCTCGATCTTCACCCGGCCCACGACCGCCTCGCGGGTGTGGCCGTCGGTGTCGATGACCTGGACCTCGTCGCCGCTCGACAGCTCCGCGAGGTAGTTCGTGCCGCCCTCGGCGTTGCGGACGTACGCGTGGACCGCGCCAGCGTTCACGCGGAACGGTCGCGAGGCGACGTACGGCGACTCCGCGGTCTCGGCGTGGACGAAGAAGAGCCCGCGCGACATCGAGCCGACGAGCATGCCCTCGCTGTCGTCCATCAGCGACCCCGTGTCGATGCAGACGCGGTCCGCCATCCCGGTCTGTTCGACCTCGGTCACCTCGGCGTGCCGGAGGTCCAGCGTCTCGCGGTCGGCCGCGTCGCGGGCCTCGACCGCACCGCGGATCTCGTCGGGCGAGTCGGCGTCGAGCAGGACGCCGTCGGCGCCGATCTCCAGCGTCTCGAACGCGGTCCGGGCCTCTGCGGCGGTCGTCGCGCCCGCGACGAGGTGCGTCTCGTCGCCGACCCGGGCGATGAGGTTCTCTAAGGGGATGATCGACCAGTCCTCGCCGATGACCACGGTGAACTCGGCCTCGTCGGCCGCGGCCTCGGCGAACTCCTCGTACTCGGTGCCGAGGACGCGGACGTACGCGCCCTGCGCGCGGTCGTCGCGGCGGCGCAGCGTGGTCAGGTCCGCCGACCCGGAGAAGTCGTCCGGCATCGAGACCGTCCCGTCGCCCTCGCCGCCCTTGCCGACGAAGTACGCGTCGGCCTCGACGTCGCTCTCGGCGTCGTCGATCACGTCGGCGTCCGAGCGGAACGCCGCCACGTTCACGTCGCCGAGCTCCCGGACGCGGCCGACGTCGCCCTCGTCGACGAGCACCCAGTCCGCGCCGGCCTCGATGGCCGTCGTGACCCGTCGCTTGCGCGCCTCCCAGTCGCCGACGTCGCCGTCGGCTTTGACCCAGACCGTGCGTGTCATTGTCGAATCGTCGCGGCGCGCCGGCTTGAAAACTGCGAAAGGGTCGGGCGTTGCGGGCGGCGGCCCGGCAGACGACAAAGCACTTATCGGTGAGATAGTATCGTCTGACACACGCCCCCGTATGACGCAACCAAGCCAGCGCCTCTCGGACGCGGGGTCCCGGTACGCCGCGGCGCGCGAGTCCCTGCGCGAACGCGCGCGGCCACACCTCGGGATCGACCCGCGGGCGCTCGGCGCGTTCCGGATCGCGGCGGCGCTGGTGATCCTCTCTGACCTGCTGATCTACCGACTTCCGGCGGTGCGGACGTTCTACACGGACGACGGCGTCCTCCCCCGCGCGACGCTCGCCGAGGTCTTCCCGCTGTTGGAGCGGGCGTCCCTCTACGCGATTTCCGGATCGGCGCGGGTACAGACGGGGCTGCTCGCGGTTACCGCCGTCGCCGCCGCCTGCCTGCTGGTCGGCTATCGCACGCGGGCGGCGGCGGGCCTCTCGGTCCTCCTGCTCGCGTCGCTGTACGCGCGGAACCCGTACGTGCTCAACGGCGGGAACACGGTGCTTGTCGCCTTCCTGTTCTTGAGCCTCTTCCTCCCGCTTGACGCCCGCTGGTCGCTCGGTGCGGGCCGCCGGAGCGTTCGCGGGGAGCCGAACGACGCTGACGGAGGTGCGGGCGCCGGGGGAGGCGACGCCGGTGACCGGCGGATCTGTACGATCGGCACGGCCGTCACGCTCCTGACGCTCGTGTCGATATACGCGGCGAACGCGGTCTCGAAGTACCGGAGCGGCGCCTGGATGTCGGGGACTGCCGTCCCCCGGATCTTCCAGCTGGGCGAGTTCACCGTCGGGCTGGGGCCGCTCGTCTCGGAGTACACCGCGGCCCTCACCGCGATCAACTGGCTCTGGATCGCGCTCCTCTCCGTCTCCCCTCTACTGGTCGTCACGACCGGGCGGCGCAGGACCGGGATCGCCCTCGCGTTCGTTTCCGCCCACCTCGGCATGGCCGCGACGATGCGGCTCGCGGTGTTCCCGTACGTCATGAGCGCGGTCCTGCTCCTGTTCCTCCCGCCCGACGCGTGGGACCGCGTCGAGGCCGTCGCGTCGAGGGTCTCCGAGTCCGCGGGGCTCGCGGGGACCGATCGGTCACACCGGAGCGACGGCGGGACCGACGCACGGACCCCGTCTCCGACCCCGTCGCGGACCCGCCGCGGGATCAGGGCGGGCGCCGCCGCGCTGCTCGTCGGCTTCTTCCTCGCGCTCGTGTGGTGGCAGGCGGCGGGGGTCGGGCTCGTCGACCTCCCGGCACAGGAGTCGACCGGACAGCTGTCGGAGGTGAGCTGGTCGTTCTTCGCCCCGAACCCACCGGACGCCTCGGGCTGGTACGTCGTCGCGGGGACGCTGGAATCCGGCGAGACGATCGACCTGCGCGACGGCGGCGCGGTCTCGTACGACCGGCCGCCGGACGCGGCGGAGACGTATCCGTCGACCCTCTGGCACCAGTTCGGCTTCAGAATGAAGAGCGCCGGCGAGTCGCAGTATCGGCCGGTGGCGGCGTACGCCTGCGAGCGATCGGACCGCGACTTAGAATCCGTCGCGGTCGTCCACGTCGAACAGCCCGTCGACTCGGACGGCCCGGTCGGGGAACCGGACGCGGAAGAGCGAGTGCGCGTCGCCTGCTGAGGCGGATCCCGAGCGCGATCGACCCCTTACGCCTCGACGAATCCGCCCGCCCGCAGCGCCTCCTCGACGGCGGCGTCGTCGTGGACGACCGCGGAGACGGCGCGCGCGATCCCCTCGGGGTCGTCGTGCTGGAAGATCGACCGCCCCATCGACACGCCGGCGGCGTCGCCGTCCATGGCGCCGCGGACCATCTCCACCGTCTCGCGGTCGGTCCCCTTCGAACCGCCGGCGATGACGACCGGGAGCCGGGTCGACTCCGTCACGCGTTCGAAGGAGTCGCCGTCGCCGGAGTAGCCCGTCTTCACCACGTCTGCGCCGAGCTCCTCGGCGAGCCGGACGGCGTGCCCGAGCGCCTCCGGGTCCGACTCGTCGACGCCCGGCCCGCGCGCGTACGCCATCGCGAGGACTGGAAGCCCGAGCCGCTCGGCGTCGGCCGTCAGCTCGGCGAGCTCCTCGATCTGGTCCGGCTCGTGGTCGGAACCGACGTTGATGTGGAAGGAGACGGCGTCGGCGCCGGCGCGGACCGCGTCCTCCGCGGTGCCGGTGACGCGCTTGTCGCTCTCGTCGGGCCCGATCGTCGTCGACCCGTTGAGGTGGACGATGTAGCCCGCGTCGTTCTTGTTCTCGTGGACGCGGGGCGCGATCCCGCGCTGGGTGAGCACCGCGTCCGCGCCGCCGCTCGTGACGCCGTCGATCGTCGACTCGATGTCGACGAGCCCCTCGACGGCGCCCATCGTGATCCCGTGGTCCATCGGGACGATGAGGTATCGGTCGTTCGTGGAGATGCGGTCGAGTCGTGCCGAGAGTCCTGCTGTCATTGTGGGGTGGGTCGTTGTGTGAGTCTGTGGCAATCGGAGGTAAGTCGGTTTCGTTCGGGGACGTATTGTACCGTTCCGGTCCGGAGCGGCTCAGGCGGACTCGACGGCCTCGGTCCGCGAGCGGTAGCCGCGCCTGGCGCCCTCCTTCAGCTCGCGGGAGAGCACCTCCAGCCGGTCGGCGACCTCGTCGGTCGACAGGTCCTCGGCGACGCCCTCGGCGACCACGTCGACGAGCGCCGAGCCGACGATGATCCCGTCGGCGCCGCCCGCGACGATGCGCTCGGCGTGCTCGCCGGTCGAGATGCCGAAGCCGACCGCCTTCGGCACGTCGTACTCGCGGAGCCGGTCGAGGCTCTCCGTGGTCTGGTCGGAGACGTCGTCGCGGGCGCCGGTCGTTCCCAGCCGCGCCTGGACGTACACGTAGCCGGAGACGTTCTCCATCATGCGGTCCAGTCGGTCGCCGCGCGTCGTCGGCGCGACGATGAAGACGAGGTCGAGCCCGAACTCGTCGCACGCCTCGCGCAACGGGTCCGCCTCCTCGGCCGGCAGGTCCGGGACGACGAGCCCCTGAATGCCGGCCGCGGCGGCGCGCTCGACGAAGGGGCGCGGCCCCTCGCCCTCGCCGTACTGGTAGATGAGATTGTAGTACGTCATACACACCAGCGCGGCGTCGACGTCGAGCTCCTCCGCGAACTCGAAGAAGCGAGTGGGCGTCATCCCCGCGTCGAGCGAGCGGACGAGCGCCTCCTGGATCGTCGACCCCTCGGCGATCGGCTCGGAGAAGGGGAGGCCGAGCTCGATCACGTCGGCGCCGCCGCGGTCGAGCGCCTCGACGTACGCCTTCGACGACTCGTAGTCGGGGTCGCCGACGACGAGGTACGGGACGTAGGCGGGGCCGTCGGCGAACGCGGCGGCGATGGCGTCGGAGTTGGCCATCTACATCCCCTCCGTGAACATCGACATGTCGGGCGCGTTCGGCACGTCCCGCTGGTCCGTCTCCTCGATGGCGGCGTCGAGGTCCTTGTCGCCGCGGCCGGAGACGTTCACGACCACGCGCTCGCCGAGCTCCTCGTGGTGCTCCTCGAGGAAGCCGAACGCGTGGGCCGTCTCCAGCGCGGGGATGATGCCCTCGGTGTTCGAGAGCCGGTGGAACCCCTCCAGCGCGGCGTCGTCGTCGACGGCGACCGGGCTCACGCGCCCCTCGTCGACGAGGTACGCGAGCTCCGGCCCGACGCCGGCGTAGTCGAGCCCGGAGGAGACGGAGTGGCTCTCCATGATCTGCCCGTCCGAGTCCTGGAGGAGCTTCGTCCGCGCCCCGTGGAGGACGCCCTCCTCGCCGGCGTACAGCGACGCGGAGTTGGGCGCGACGCCCGCCGCCTCGTCGACTTCGAGCGTGGAGCCGCCGGCCTCGACCGCGTGGAGCGCGACGGACTCGTCGTCGACGAACTCGGCGAACGTCCCCATCGTGTTGGAGCCGCCGCCCGCGCAGGCGACCACGTCGGTCGGGAGCCCGCCCGTCTTCTCGATCGCCTGCTCGCGGGCCTCCTCGGAGATGACCGCTTGGAAGTCGCGGACCATCACCGGGAACGGGTGCGGACCGACGATAGACCCGATCACGTAGTGGGTGTCCTCGACCGTCTCGGCCCAGTCACGCATCGTCTCGGAGATGGCCTCTTTCAGCGTCCCGCGGCCCGTCGTGACCGGCTTCACCTCGGAGCCGTTGAGCTTCATCCGGAACACGTTGGGGCGTTGGCGGTTGATGTCGCGTTCGCCCATGTAGATCGTACAGGGCATGTCGAGGTGGGCGGCCGCCATCGCGGTCGCGGTGCCGTGCTGGCCGGCGCCGGTCTCCGCGATGATGCGCTCCTTGCCCATGTACTTCGCCAAGAGGACCTGGCCGAGCGCGTTGTTCAGCTTGTGGGCGCCGCCGTGGAGCAGGTCCTCGCGCTTGAGGTACACCTCGGTGTCGTAGCGCTCCGAGAGCCGGTCGGCGCGCTGGAGCGGCGTCGGCCGCCCGCCGAAGTCGGCGAGCCGCTCGCGGAACTCGTCCATGAAGCCGTCCTCGTTGTTCAGGACGTAGCGCTCGTACGCGTCGGCCAGCTCTTCGATCGCGGGCATCAGCGCCTCGGGGACGTACTGGCCGCCGTAGCGGCCGAACTTCCCGTCGTCGCGGCCGCGCTCGCGGCCCGGTCGCCGCGAGGGCGCCGTGTCGTTCGGTTCCTCCGTCGTCCGCGTGTCGGTCTCGCTCATGTGGGTGTCTCCGTGGTGTCTCGGGTGCCGCTTTCGCCGCTCGCATCGTCCTCGTCGTCGGCTGCGTCGTACGCGTCCCCCTCCGCGGCGCCGTCACCGTCCGCCTCCGCCCGCACCAGTTCGCGCGTGTTCGCTTCCACGTCGCCGTCCATGATCGCGCTGCCGACGAGCAGGGCGTCTGCGCCCGCCGTCCGCATCCGGCGGACGTCCGCCGGCGAGCCGATGCCGCTCTCGGCGATCAGCGTGGCGTCGTCCGGGACGTGGGGCGCCACGGACTCGAAGGTTCCGAGGTCGACGACGAGTTCCGCGAGGTCCCGGTTGTTCACGCCGATCGTCGTCGCGCCCGCGTCGACCGCGCGCTCCAGCTCCTCGTGGTCGTGGACCTCCACGAGGACCTGAAAGCCGCGGTCGCGCGCCGCGGCGAGCAGGTCCGGGAGGTCGTCGCCGACGAACCGCGCGATCAGGAGGACGACGTCGCTCTCGACGGCGTCCAGCTGCGCCTCGTCGACGACGAAGTCCTTCCGAAGGACCGGCACGTCGACGGCTTCGCGCACGCGTCCGAGCGTGTCGACGCTCCCGCCGAAATGTTCCGGCTCGGTGAGCACGCTCAGCGCGACCGCCCCGCCGGCGACCATCCCCTCCGCGAGCGCGACGGGGTCGTCCTCGCGGCTGCCCTCGGTCGTCGGGCTCGTCGGCTTCACCTCGGCGATCACCGGAACGCGCCCGTCGGCCTCGGCACGCTCGAACGCGGCCTCGAGGTCGCGCGGCGCGACCGAGACGGCCTCTCCGGCCTCCGCGGCCGCGTCAGCCCGGTCCCGTGCGGCGGACAGGATCGATCTGACCGCTGGCGCCAGCTCGTCTGGATCGTCCATTACTATACACTAATGTACGTATCTGTTCATAAGACTTGCGGGGACCGGACCGACCCACTCGGCTCCCGGCCGGCGGCGCGAACCGGTCCTGCGGGAGACATTTTAAGTAAGCAACCCTACCAATGAAGGGTATGAGTGTATCGGGCACGTCCGGCGTTTTCGCCCGCGAGTTCGACGCCATCGACCGGACAGTCCAGGTGGGTTTCGCGGGGGGCCGCGTCATCTCGGTGTCGTTTCCCGCCGAACCGCCGGGAGACGCAGACGGCGACCACGACCTGTTGGACCGGATCGACGCGTACCTCGGCGGCGAGCGCGACGAGTTCGCCGAGGTGGCGCTCGGCCTCACCGTGCCGACGGATCAGCGGGAGGTGTTGGAGGCGCTCCGGAGCGTCCCGTACGGCGAGGAGGTCTCAGTGAGCCGGCTCGCACGGCTCTGCGGATTTGATCCCGACGACCCTGACGACTTGGAGACCGTGACCGGCGCGCTCAATGACAACCCGATCCCGGTCCTGCTTCCGGACCACCGGGTGAGCGGCGGGCCGTACGCGACCCCGGGCGACGTCCGGGGCGAGTTCCGGCGCGTGGAGGGACTGTAGTCCGTTCTGGCCGGATTAACCGCTCAGATATCGAAGTCGGGCGTGTCGAACGCGCCCTCGTCGGCGTCGACGTCGTAGCGCTCGATCCCGGTGAGCGCCAGATCGAGCGTCGCCGCGGCGTCCCACCGGCCCGTGTTGATGACGAGGTCGTAGATGGACCGGTCCGACAGGTCGACGCCGTAGTAGGACTTGTAGCGCTGCTCCTCGATGACCTCGCGCACCTGCATCTCGGAGGTCATCTCCTCGCGCTCGGCCGTGCGGTCGGCGCGGACCTCGTCCGGGGCGTCGAGCCAGATCCGGATGTCGGCGCGGTTGCCGGCGATCCAGCCCGCGAGCCGCGACTCCAGCACGAACGCCTTGTTCACGGCGCCCCACTTCTCGGCGATGCGGCGGAGCCGCTGGTCGAGCGCCCGGTCTATCTCTTCGGATTCGCCGGTCTCCGCGATCAGCTGTGAGAGGCTCATGTCCCGCTCGGCCGCGATCTCGCGGAACAGCTCGCCGCCGGAGACGTAGCCGCAGTCGAGCGCCTCGGCGATCCCCTCGACGAGCGTCGTGGCCCCGCAGCCCGGCGGGCCGGAGACGGTGATGAACAGGTTCCGGTCGATCCGTCGGTCGGGCTCCGGCGAGGTGCCGCTCATGCGTGTTGCGCCACGGAAGGCCGTCGGATAAACGGGTCGGTTGCGCGAATTTCCGCGGAACCGACGGAGCTGGGGTCGGTTGCGCGAACGCCTCACGAGGATCGACGCAACGGATTTCCCTTCCCGAGCCCTCGTGAACGTCGTGAGCGAGACCACGGACCGCGGCGACGAGGCCGCCGCGCGGGCGCTCCTCAGAGACGCGGTCGAGCGCGGCGCGATCGCGGACCCCGAGTTCGACCCGGAGACGGTCCCGATCGCCGACGCCGACGTCCTCGCCCGGCTCTCGCCGCCGGTCCGTCGCTGGTGGGTCGAGCGGTTCGGCGGGTACGTCGGCGAGAACGGCGGCTTCTTCACGCCGCCGCAGCGCGAGGCGATCCCCCACGTCGACGACGGCGAGAACTGCCTCGTCGCCGCGCCGACGGGCAGCGGGAAGACGCTCGCCTCCTTCCTCGCGGTCCTCGACGACCTCTTCGCCCGCGACCGCGCCGGCGAGCTGGAGAACTCCGTCTACTGCCTCTACGTGTCGCCGCTGAAGTCCCTCGCGAACGACATCGAGCGCAACTTGGAGGCCCCCTTAGAGGGGATCGGGGAGGCGGTCGCCGCGGCGGCGGCCGGCGGGACCGACGCGACGGACGACTCCGACGACGGCGGGGACGCATACGATCCCGGCGTCAGGCAGGCGATCCGCCACGGCGACACCTCGAAGGCGGACCGGCAGGCGATGCTCTCGGAGACGCCGCACGTCCTCAACACCACGCCGGAGACGCTGGCGATCCTGCTCAACTCGCCGAAGTTCAAGGAGAAACTGCGCACCGTCGAGTACGTGATCGTCGACGAGATCCACTCGCTCGCGGCGAACAAGCGCGGCACCCACCTCTCGGTGTCGCTGGAGCGGCTGACCGAGCTGGCGCGGAACGGTGAGCGGGAAGCAGAGACCGAGATCACCCGGATCGGCTGCTCGGCCACGGTCGAACCGCTCGACGGGATCGCCTCGTTCCTCGTCGGGCGCGAGCGCGTCGCCGGCGAGGTCGGCGCGGTCGACGGGTTCGAGACGCGCCCCTGTGAGGTGGTCGACGCGCGGTTCGCGCGGGAGTTCGACCTCGAACTCCGGACGCCCGCGGCCGACCTCATCCACACGCCGCGGTCGGCGGTGACCGACCGCTTCTACGAGTCGCTCCGCGAGCTGATCGAGTCCCACGAGAACACGCTGGTGTTCACGAACTCCCGGTCGGGCGCCGAGCGCACGCTCCAGGAGCTCCGGCAGCGGTTCGACTACGACGAGTCGGACTCGGGCTGTCACCACGGGAGCCTCGGCGAGGCCCAGCGGACGCGCGTCGAGGAGGGGCTGAAGTCGGGCGATCTCGACGTGGTGACCACCTCGACGAGCCTGGAGCTCGGCATCGACATGCCCCACCTCGACCTGGTGGTCCAGGTCGGCTCGCCGAAGTCGGTCGCGGCGCTGCTCCAGCGCGTCGGTCGCGCCGGCCACAGCCCCGGCGAGACCGTCGAGGGGCGGGTGTTCGCCCTCGACCGCGACGAGCTGATCGAGTGCGCGACGCTGCTCGCCCGCGCAGAGGACGGGTTCGTCGACCGCGTGTTCCCGCCCGAGGGCGCCTACGACGTCGCCGCCCAGCACGTCTACGGGATGGCCATAAACCGGGTCCGCCCCGACCGCGAGATTCGGGAGGTCCTCCGTCGGGCGCACCCGTACCGCGGCTTCGACGACGCGGCCTACGAGCGGCTGTTCCGGTACCTCACCGGCGACTACGACGGGCTGGAGGCGAAGAACGTCTACCCGAAGGTGTGGCGCGACGCCAACGACGCGCCGGACGGCGAGCACCATCACCCGGAGTTCCCCGTCGGCGAGCGGCTCGTAGGGAAGCGCGGGCGGCTCGCGCGCGTCATCTACATGACGAACGTGGGGACGATCCCCGACTCGTTCACCTGCGACGTGTTCACGCGCGACGACGAGTGGGTCGGCACCCTCGACGAGTCGTACCTCGACACGCTGGAGTCCGGCGACGTGTTCGCGCTGGGCGGCGAGCGGTTCGCGTTCCGCTACCGCCGCGGCTCGAAGGTGTACGTCGACCGCACGAGCGAGCGCCCGACGGTCCCCTCGTGGTTCGCCGAACGCCTCCCGCTGTCCGCGGACCTCGCCCGCGAGGTGTTGGCGTTCCAGGCCGAACTCCTCGACCGGCTGACCGGCGACGGTCCGAGCGCCGGTCCCGCCGCGGTCCGCGCGTGGCTCCGCGAGTTCCCCCTCGACGGGAACGCGGTCCGCGCGCTCGCCCGCATGTACGACGAGCAGGTCAGGTACGCGGGCCCGGGCTCGGTCTCGACGCCCGACCGCATCGTCGTCGAGGAGGAGCTCGACCGTAACGAGTACAAGCGTCGCTTCTACGTCCATTCGATCTACGGCCGCCGGTTCAACGACGGACTCTCGCGGCTCGTCGCGGCCGCGGTCGCGAACCGCACCGACGCCAACGTGGCGGTCGCGGTCGCGGACCGCGGGTTCTCGCTCGCGCTCCCGTTGAACCGCAAGGTCGACGTGGCGCAGATCCTCGCCGGCCTCGACCCGGAGACCGTCCGCGAGGACCTCCGCGAGGCCGTTCAGGGGACGGACCTCCTCCAGCGCTACTTCCGGATCAACGCCGGGCGCGCGCTCCTCATCCTCAAGCGCTACAAGGGGTACGAGAAGTCGGCCGCCGAGCAGCAGGTGTCCGCCGAGATGCTGCTGTCGTTCGCGGCCGATCTGGAGGAGTTCGCCGTGCTGGAGGAGACGTACCGCGAGCTGCTGGAGGACCGGCTGGACGTCGACGGGATCCGCGAGGCGGTCGGGCGGATCGCGACGGGCGACCTGGCGGTGGAACACCGCGTCGTCGACTCCCCGAGTCCGCTCGCGTTCGGACTCGCGACGCTCGTCGACTCCGACACCGTCATCGCCGACGACGAGTCGGCCGTCCTCCGGGAGTTCCACGCCCGCGTGATGGAGGAGATCGGCGAGGCGCCCCGGGGCGCCGGGAGCGACGAGGCCGGTGACTGCGGCGTCGGTGACCGCGATGCCGAACCGCCCGCGGACCGCTGATCGGACTGAGACGGCGGATCACGGCCGGATCGGCTCGGTCGGGAGCGGGTCGGGAAGCCCGTCCAAGATCAGCGTCGTGTAGTGGAGGAAGACGACCAGCGCCGCGAGCGACAGCAACAGGAGGAAAAGCAGGATCAGGCGCTCGTCGCTGCGGACGACCGCGGCGGTGTCCGCGAGGAACTCCGTCCGCGGGCGACGCTCGGGCATCGTCGACCGTTGCGCCCGCGTTCGCTTAAAAGTAGCCGGTGGGGCGGCGGAGCGGTCGATTCGGCCAACTCGCTCGCGGCCGCTCAGTCGTCCGAGGGCGACACGGGGGACCGGCCGAGCGGCTCGCCGTCGACGGGCTCGTCTGGGTTCGCGTCGACGGCGGCGTCGCTCAGCCCGAACTGGACGTCGACCTCGGCGTCCTCGCGAACGTGGACGGTACCGCGGTGGACCGCGATGGCGTCCGCGAGGTGAAGCCGCACGGCGTCGAGCAGCACCTCGGCTTCGAGGGGCTGGCCGCGGCGCTTGATCTCGTCGACGTCGGCGCCCGGCGGCACGTCGAACGCGCGCTGGGCGATGACCGGGCCCTGGTCGAGGTCGGTCGTGACGTAGTGAGCGGTGACGCCCGCGATGCGGACGCCGGCGTCCTTCGCCTGCCGGTACGCCTCGGCGCCGGGGAACGCCGGCAGCAGCGAGGGGTGGACGTTGATGATCCGGCCCTCGTACCGGAAGACGACCTCCGGAGAGAGGATGCGCATGTAGCGGGCCAAGGCGATGAGGTCCACGTCGTACTCGGCCAGGAGGTCGAGCAGGCGTCCCTCGTCGGTGTTGCCGTTGCCGTCGCCCACGTCGTAGAACGGCTTGTCGTAGCGCTCCGCGAGCGACCGGAGGTCGCCGCGGTTGCCGATGACGACGGGGATCTCCGCCTCGGCGTCGTCGTCGGCGAGCTCGCCGTTGGCCTCGGCCTCCAGGAGCGCCTCGGGCGCGTGCGTCTCCTTCGTGACGAGCAGCGCGACGCGGCGCGCGTCGCGGTCGCTCGGGAAGCGGACCTGGATGTCGACGTCGAGCTCGCGGCCGAGCTCGGCGAGCGCGCGGCGGAGCTCGCCGCGGGAGGTCTCCATCTCCGACGCGTCGACGCGGGTCGTCATCCGGAAGACGCCCTCGCGGACCGCCTGATCGAGGTCCTCGATGTTGATTCCCCGCTCGAACAGCAGGGAGGTGACCCGCGCGATGAGTCCGGTCTTGTCTCCTCCGACGACCGTGATCTCGGTCAGTTCGCGGGTCATGCGACGATCACCTCCGCGGGTTCGAGCGGCTGCATACACCGCACCCAACAGGCGGAGGGCTTTGCCCCTTTCGTTCCGCGCGGTCCCTGCCTCCCGCATGAACGACCGATCTGTATCCACGAACGTGCCTATAAACGGCGTTCCAAAACGGTTTTTACACACGACTCCGCACCAACGGGTATGACCGCGTACACGGCGACGGTGACGGTCCGGCTGAAGCGGGGCGTCCTCGACCCGGAGGCCGAGACGACCCAGCAGGCCCTCGAACGGCTCGGGTTCGAGCTGTCCGACCTCCGCTCGGCGGACCGGTTCGAGGTGGACCTCGACGCCGCCGACGCCGACGAGGCGGCCGACCGCGCCGACGAGATGGCCGAGCGGCTGCTCGCGAACCCCACGATCCACGACTACGACGTCGCGGTCGCGGAGCGATGACGGTCGCCGATTCGGCCGTTGCGGCCGCCCGCGGGAGGTGGGCGGCGTGACGGTCGCTGTCGTCCAGTTCGGCGGCTCGAACTGCGACCGCGACGCCGTCCGCGCCCTCGACCACCTCGGCGTCGACGCCGAGCGCGTCTGGCACGAGGACGGGCTCCCGGCCGACCCCGACGGGATCGTTCTCCCGGGCGGGTTCTCCTACGGCGACTACCTCCGCGCCGGCGCGATGGCCGCCCGAGCGCCCATCATGGAGGAGGTGCGGGACGCGGCCGACGACGGCGTCCCCGTGATCGGCATCTGTAACGGCGCGCAGATCGGTTCGGAGTCCGGGCTCACCCCCGGCGCGTTCACCACGAACGCCTCGGCGCGCTTCCAGTGCGAGCCGGTCCGCCTGCGCGTCGAGCGCGCGGACACGCCGTGGACCGCCGCCTACGACGAGGGCGACGTGATCGAGGTCCCCATCGCGCACGGCGAGGGGCGCTTCGAGATAAGCGAGGCGGCCCACGCCGACCTCGTCGCCGACGACCGCGTCCTGTTCCGTTACTGCGACGCCGACGGGAACGTCACGGACGCCGCCAACCCCAACGGCTCGACCGACAACGTCGCCGGCGTCCTCGGCGAGCGCGAGACGGTCGCCGTGCTGATGCCCCACCCCGAGCGCGCCACGTTCCCGGACCTCGGGCGCGGCACCGACGGCGCGGGGATCCTGCGGGCGTTCGCCTGAGTCGGCTCTCGGTTCGCCCGAGTCGGCTCTCGGTTACCGCGCTCGCGCGGCCTCTCCGGTCTGTTCCGTCTCCGTCGCCCTCGTAGCTGTCCCGCCCGTCTCCTCGCGCTCCAGTTCGCGTTCCACGGCTCGCTCGAACTCCGCCTCCGTGAGATCGCCGGCGGCATACGACTGCTGGAGGCGCTCGACCGGCGTCTCGTCGGGGGGGCTCGCGTCCGTGCCGTCGTCGCTCTCGCTCGCGAGCAGCTTGACCCCGAGGAGGCCCGCGGTGAGCAGTACCGCGACGGTGAGCAGCGCCACGAGGGGAAAGACGAACATCCAGCCGCCCATCCCGCCCGCCATCCCCGAACCGGCCATACCGCCCATCAGCGGCGCGACGGCGTCGAGAACGATCATGTGTAGTAATTACAATTCCGCAAGTAAATACACCACGCCCGTTCGCGGGTCGTGAGACCGCGCTCAGTCGTCGCGAGTCGACGGGTCGGTTCGCTCGCCGCCGTTCGGAAACGACGCTCGCGGCGTCCCCGCACGACTTTTGCGCCCGGCCGCCGAATCGGTCGGTGTGAACGCGCGACACATCGACCACGTCAACCTCCGGATTCCCGCGGACGGCGCCGACGCCGCCCGCGAGTTCTACGGCGAGCGGCTCGGCTTCGGCGTCGAGGACGCGCTGTACGCGGCCGGCGAGAAGCCCTTCTTCGACGTGCGGCTCTCGGCGACCGCGGTGATCCACCTCTGGCCGACCGAGGAGTTCGAGCGGCCGACGAAGACGAACTACGACCACGTCGCGGTCGTCGTCGAGGAGCCGCCCGAGGAGATAGAGCGCGAACTGGCCGAGGCCGGCGTCGAGGTCGAGAAGACCCTCGACTCGCCGCTCGGCGCGACCGGGGAGGCGGGCGCGGTGTACGTCAGGGACCCGTTCGGGTATCGGGTGGAACTGAAAGCCCGGGTGTGAATCCCTCTATGGACGAAGTACAGAATACTACCGAACGGATCGTACTGTTCCTCGACGAAAACGATGAATGTGCGTGGAAGGCGGCGACGATCACCGATCAACTCGATCTGGATACGGACGCCGTCAGTGCGATCCTTTCCCGATTGAAAGATCGTGAGCTCGTCCGTCACAAGGCGTCGTACTGGACGATCACCGATGACGAAGAACGACTCCAAGCCGCGTACCGACTTCACCGACACCACAAAAACGCAGATGGTCAGTACGGCGAGGAACGCTTGGAAGAGATACAAACGGAAGACATGGAAGAGATTTCGTGACAGTGTTCCTCCGCGGTCATCTGAACGGTTAGCAACGTTCCACTTTTAAGAGGGTGCGCACCGGAGATTCCGAAAAGATGGACGAGGAGACGGTGTCGGACTACGTCGAACGCTCCCTGTCGCTCGTCGAGTCGTCTCCGCAAATGGACGAGCAGAACACGCGGTCTCGACTGATTGATCCATTTATACGGGATGTTCTCGGATGGGACTTCTACTCCACTGAAATCGAGATGGAGTACTCTGTCCAGATGGGGTCTTCAAAAAAGAAGGTCGACTACGCCCTGTTCGCTGATGGATCTCCGGCTCTGTTCGTCGAAGCAAAAGGCTGTGACACGACGATCACCGACGCGTACGCCGACCAACTACGGAGCTATATGCGACAGGAATGGGTCGATTGGGGGCTACTCACGAACGGAAAGACGTTTGCCGTGTTTCGACTTAAAAAAGACGGCGCTACCCCTGACGTTGAACGTCTCGGAGAATCTGATCTCGCCGACCTCACCGCGAACGACTGGATGCTCGCCGCGCTCTCGAAGGAGTCGATTCAATCGGGTGCTTCGACGGAGATTTATCAGCGAGTGGAGCGTCGACGGCAAGCGATTTCGACGCTGTCAGAAGAGAAGGACGACATCGCGGATTCGATCCGTGAGACGGTCGTTGATCGAGTCGGCGAAGTTGTCTCCCAACCAGCTGAGTCGCTGTCGAAGACGCTCATAGACGATCTGATCGCGGAATTGGAACGAGATCAGAATGACAGTCGGGTGGACGATGAAACAGATACCCATTCGTCAGACCCCGCGACAACCACCGGACGTTCGGACGAATCTGGATCGTACGTCGTGGAACTCCTCACCGAAGCTGGGTCAACGTTCGTCAGCGGTGAGAGCCAGTCAGACGTTATGGAGGAGACCGTGGATCTCCTCGTCGAAAATCACGGTCTGATCGAAGCGTACGCACCACTTCCGTACGTTCCTGGACAAAAGATTGCGATGCTGAACGACGAGCCGAATCACCCGAACGGCGACGAGATGCGAACGTACCGGCAGGTCGGCGGCGATTACTACGTCTACACGTCATTAAACAAGAAAGACAAGAAACGCCATCTCCGAAATTTCGCCGACGCCTGCGGTGTCGACATAGACTTTACAGGCGAGTGGTAACCCCGCCCCGAACGGGTTCGCCCCGCCGAGCAACCCTCGCCCCGACGCGGTCGTTTAAGAGTCCCGAGCGACAGGGTCGGGTATGAGCGAACAGCAGCCGAGATCCGACGACGACGAGCGGCGTCGTCGCCGGGAGGACACGGACCGATTCGCCGGCGGGAAAGACGAGGAGCTGCGGAGCCGCGAGGTGACCGAGGGGCCGGACAAGGCGCCGCACCGCGCGATGTTCCGCGCAATGGGGTTCGACGACGAGGACCTCTCCTCGCCCATCATCGGCGTGCCGAACCCGGCGGCCGACATCACCCCGTGTAACGTCCACCTCGACGACGTGGCCGACGCCGCGCTCGACGGCATCGACGCCGCGGGCGGGATGCCCATCGAGTTCGGGACCATCACCATCTCCGACGCCATCTCGATGGGGACCGAGGGGATGAAGGCGAGCCTCATCTCGCGGGAGGTCATCGCGGACTCCGTCGAGCTCGTCTCCTTCGGCGAGCGCATGGACGCCCTCGTGACGGTCGCGGGCTGCGACAAGAACCTCCCCGGGATGATGATGGCCGCGATCCGGACGGACCTCCCCAGCGTCTTCCTCTACGGCGGCTCGATCATGCCCGGCCAGCACGACGGGCGCGACGTGACGATCGTCCAGGTGTTCGAGGGCGTCGGGACGTACGCGCAGGGCGACATGGACGCCGACGAGCTCGACGACTTGGAGCGCCACGCCTGCCCCGGCGCGGGCTCCTGTGGCGGGATGTTCACCGCGAACACGATGGCGTCGCTCTCGGAGGCGCTCGGGCTGGCGCCGCTCGGCTCCGCCTCGCCGCCCGCCGAGGACGAGGAGCGCTATGCGGTCGCCGAGCGCGCCGGCGAGTTGGCGATGGACTGTATCGAGAACGACCGCCGGCCCTCCGACATCCTCTCGCGGGAGTCGTTCGAGAACGCGATCGCGGCCCAGACCGCGATGGGCGGCTCGACGAACGCGGTGCTCCACCTGCTCGCGCTCGCGGGCGAGGCCGACGTCGACCTCTCGATCGAGGACTTCGACGAGATATCCCGCCGAACCCCGAAGATCGCGGACCTCCAGCCCGGCGGGAGCCGCGTGATGAACGACCTCCACGAGGTCGGCGGCGTGCCGGTCGTGCTCCGGCGTCTGCTGGAGGCCGACCTGCTCCACGGCGACGCGATGACGGTGACAGGTCGGACGCTCGCCGAGGAGATCGCGGAGTTGGAGGAGCGCGGCGAGCTCCCGGACGAGTCGGAGATCGAGGCCGACTTCCTCTACCCCGTCGACGACCCGAAGGAGGAGGAGGGCGCGATCAAAATCCTCGACGGCAACCTCGCGCCGGACGGCTCGGTGCTGAAGGTGACCGGCGACGACGAGTTCTACCACGAGGGGCCCGCCCGCGTGTTCGAGAACGAGGAGGACGCGATGGAGTACGTCCAATCGGGCGGTATCGAGTCCGGCGACGTGATCGTCATCCGGAACGAGGGGCCCCGCGGCGGGCCCGGGATGCGCGAGATGCTCGGCGTCACCGCGGCCGTCGTCGGCGCGGGCCACGAGGACGACGTGGCGCTGCTCACCGACGGCCGCTTCTCGGGCGGCACCCGCGGTCCGATGATCGGCCACGTCGCGCCCGAGGCTGCCGTCGGCGGGCCGATCGGGCTCATCGAGGACGGCGACCACGTCACCGTGGACATCCCCGAACGCGACCTGACGGTCGACCTCTCCGACGAGGAGCTCGACGAGCGCCGCGAGTCGTGGGACGCGCCCGAACCCCCCTACGAGGGCGGCATCCTCGCGAAGTACGGCCGCGACTTCGCTTCCGCCGCCGACGGCGCGGTGACGAACCCGCGGCTCACGCGCGACTTATAAACGAGACGGGCGTCCGTTTTTCGGATTTATATGTGCGGTGGCGCGTGCCTGCGAGCGGCCGCCGGTGGCGGCCGCGAGGAGCACGCGCGAGGGAGTCAGTCGCCGGAGCGAAGCGGAGGCGACTGACGAGGCTGGGGAGGGTTGAGGCTGCTGTGCGGGGCGGTGCGGGGCGGGACTCAAAGGGGCAGTCGTGAGGACGGCGCAGGCGACGTAAGCACCGCAAGGAGCGAGTGTAACGAGCGACTGAGGAGCGCAGCGAGCGTGCGCCGTCCTCACGACTGGGGCTTTGGAGGTATTCACCGTCGATCTGCGATCAGTCATCGCGGAGACCGTCGATGGATTCCGAATTCTATATCGAGAATTACTTGATCTACGCCTTGCCCGTTCCGCCGTCGGTCTTTGCGGTCTTCACCGACTCGGCGCGCCAGACGTTGCTGCGGCGGCCGGCGCGCGACAGTTCCATCTTCACGACCGAACCCACCGGTAGGTCCGCGACGCGCTCGCGGGCGTCCTCGTCTGCGTACTCGACGACGTGGTACGTCTCGTTGCGGGGATGGGCACGTACCGTGGTACATTCGTGATCGTTCTGTGCGGAAATGACGGTGTACGAGTTCGATTGTGACATCTTATCCGGCTATTGCTGGACACATTACTTTAATTCTCCGTATATTCACTACATGCGTGCTCGAAGTCGTAATACCGATATAAGGGATTAAAGTTCTGAAACGATCGTGATGGATAGGCCCTCGTTCGGCGGGCGGGGGCACACCGAACCGCCCGCGGACCACCATACCTATTTCCGCCGGCGGCGAACGCGAGCCATGGACCGAGGCGACGGGCCGGAGAGCGAACCGACCGCCGGCGGTGTGACGGATCCCGATACCGTGACGGACACCGACGCCGTGACGGCTGACGGCGAGACGGGCGCGGAAGGCGTGGCAGGCGCAGAAGGCGTGACGGACGCGACCGCCGGCGGCGTGGCGCTGTTCGTCGACGGCCCGAACGTGTTGCGCGAGGAGTTCGACGTCGACCTCGACGACGTGCGACTGGCGGCGGAGGCGGAGGGGCCGCTCGTCATCACCCGCCTCTACCTCGACGAGCACGCGACGCCGGGGCTGATCCAGGCCGCGGAGGCCCGCGGCTTCGAGGTCGTCATCACGAGCGGCGACGTGGACGTGAAGCTCGCGGTCGACGCCGCGCGGTTCGCCGCCGAGGGCCGAATGGACACCCTCGCGATCGCCTCCCGCGACACGGACTTCAAGCCGGTCGTCGAGACCGCGAACGGCTACGGGATCCGGACGCTCGCCATCGCGCCCGGCGAGTTCGGGCGCTCCGACGCGCTGCGGAACGCCGCCAACGGCTCCGTTACGCTTGACGGCGATACGAAGAGCGAGTCCGTGAGCGACGAGGACGAGACGACCGCGGAAACCTCTTCGACGCAGTAGCACTGAGAATCGAGCTCGATTAGAGATGTCGCGGATCGACGACGACCGCCTCCGAAGTCCCAGCCGCTTATTTATAACCGAATCACTGTATTCCGGAGAAGAGCACCTCCAAAGCCCCAGCCGCGAGGCGCTACGCGCCACGGGCAGCCGGCGGCTCCGCCGCCGGCGACTGCCCCTTTGAGTCCCGCCCCGCACAGCACCGCAGCCTCACACCTCCCCAACCTCGCCGCTCGCTCCCGCCGGTCGCTCGCGGCGTCCCTCGCACGCGCTCCTCGCGCCCATCGGGCGCTCGGAGGCGCGCGCCGACCGCACCGCCCTTATAAACCACCGGTGCCGCCGCTTTGCCACCGTTTAAATACTGTCTCGCGCCGGCCAGATCGGCTCACCGCCGCCTCCCACGCCGGAGCCGTCCTACCAGAAGGGCGCCGACGCCCCCCACGAGTCCCGCGCCGCCGACGAGGACGACGCCGGTCGCGACCCCGCCGTACCGCGCGGCCGCCGCGTCGATCGCCACCCGGATCCAGCCGAGGTCCGGCACCGCGAACAGCGCCTTCCCGGCGATCCACTCGTCGGGGACGACCGGCGCGATGCCGGCGCTCTGGTCGTACAGCTCGTTCGCGTCGCCGTACGTGACGTACCCGTCGTACGGCGCCGGACAGGTCGCGAGTTCGTCGCAGTCGCCCGCGAGGAGCTCCGGGTCCGCCCGGTCGGTCCAGTCCTCGCCGGCGTCGACGGGGAACGCCAGTCGGTGGAACACCGGTCTCCCACCGGCGCCCGGAACCGTGTAGACGACCACGTCGCCCGCCTCACCGAGGCGCGTCGGGGCGTCCGGGTCGGCGGCGGTCGAGAGGTCGCCCCACGGCGCGCGGTCGGTGTCCGTGACGACGACGAGGTCGCCGCGCTCGACGCCGGGCGCCATGCTGCCGCTCTCGACGGCGACGAACGGCGGCCACGTCCCGACGAGCGACCCGAGCAGGACCGCGATCAGGAGGACCGCGACCGCGGGCGCGACGAGACCGGTGCGATCGGGGCGACGGCTGCTCACGCCCGATACGGGGACCGGCGACCGCTTGAGGCTGTCGGCCGGGTCCGGCGATGACCGCGCCGGCCGCGACGCGCTCGCCGAGCGGACCGCCGATGTCACAAAGCCTTAGGTTCGTCCCGGTGAGGTGCGAGTATGACCGATCGCCTCCCTCCGCTCCACGACGCTCACGACGCGCGCGGCGCCAAGTTCACCGACTTCGGCGGCTGGCAGATGCCGGTCGAGTTCGACTCGATCCGGACGGAACACGCGGCCGTCCGCGAGTCCGTCGGCGTCTTCGACGTCTCGCACATGGGGGAGATCGAGGTGGCCGGCCCGGACGCGACAGCGCTGATGAACCGGCTCACGACCAACGACGTGACCTCGCTCGACCCCGGCGACTCCCAGTACGCCGCGATCACGAACGAGGCGGGCGTGATGCTCGACGACACGGTCGTCTACCGACTTCCGGACGGCACCGCGGCCGGCGAGGGGGCCGCGTCGCTCGCGGACTTGGAGGACGCCCACGGCGGCGACCTCGACGCGCCGAGCGGCGACCCCGCCTACCTCTTCGTGCCGAACGCGGGCCACGACGAGCAGATGGAGGACCGCTGGACCGCGCACCGCGACGATTGGGACCTCGACGCGACCGTCGCGAACGCCACCGACGACTGGGCGATGCTCGCGGTCCAGGGCCCCGACGCGGCCGACGCCCTCGACGAGGCCACGCCGCGCGACCGCGTCGTCGACCTCTCGAAGTTCGAGGCGACGGCGGCGGCCGTGGCGGACACCGAGAGCTGGGTGGCGCGCACCGGCTACACCGGCGAGGACGGCTTCGAGGTGATGTGCCCCGCCGGCGCCGCCGAGGCCGTCTGGGACGCGTTCGTCGACGCGCCGCGCGAGGCGCAGCCGTGCGGGCTCGGCGCGCGAGACACGCTCCGCACCGAGATGGGGTTCCTGCTCTCCGGACAGGACTTCAACCCCGAGAACGAACCCAGAACGCCCTACGAGGCCCGGATCGGGTTCGTCGTGAAGCTCGACACGGAGTTCGTCGGCCGCGACGCCTTGGAGGCCCAGAAGGAGCAAGGCGTCGACGAGAAGTTCGTCGGCGTCCGCCTCCGCGAGCGCGGCGTGCCCCGCG
Source organism: Halorubrum distributum JCM 13561 (assembly GCF_000337395.1). NCBI lineage: Archaea > Methanobacteriati > Methanobacteriota > Halobacteria > Halobacteriales > Haloferacaceae > Halorubrum > Halorubrum distributum. The sequence continues at coordinate 33,977 of NZ_AOJF01000022.1, read as the reverse complement.
GCGGCTACGCGGTCACCGACGGCGACCTCACCCGCGTCGGGAAGCTCACCTCCGGGACGATGAGCCCGACGCTCGACGAGCCGATCGGACTCGGCTACCTCCACGAGTCGTACGCCGACGCCGGCGCCGAGGTAAGCGTCGTCGTGCGGGGCGACGAGAAGCGCGCCGAGGTCGTGATCCCGCCGTTCCTCGATCGGTGAGGGTTGTCAGCAAGGACCGAGCAACCCTCATGAGACCGGCCCGAGAAGCGCCGGTATGGCACCGACTGATCCCGCGAGCGACGCGACCGGCGCACCGGAGTCCGACCTCGCCGTCGCGCGAGCGACCGATCCCCGCCCGATCGAGGACGTCGCTGCCGACCTCGGTCTCTCAGCCGACGACGTCGAGCGCCGCGGCGATGGCGTCGCGAAGCTCACGCACGCGGCGGTGCGCGAGGCCGTCGGCGGCGCCGCGGGCGCTGGCGACGGGGCGAGCGCGGCCGACGCGCCGGGCGAACTCGACGGGACGACCGTCCTCGTGACCGGGATGTCGCCCACCCCGAAGGGGGAGGGGAAGACGGTTACGACCGTAGGGCTCGGCCAGGGCCTCGCGGAGCTGGGCGAGCGGACCGCGGTCGCCGTGCGCGAGCCGTCGCTCGGCCCGGTCTTCGGGATCAAGGGCGGAGCGGCCGGCGGGGGCTACTCGCAGGTCTTGCCGATGGAGGCGATCAACCTCCACTTCACCGGCGACATCCACGCGCTGACGTCGGCGCACAACCTCCTCGCGGCCGCGCTCGACAACCGCCTCCATCAGGGGAACGACGCGGAGATCGACGCGCGGCGGGTCCACTGGCCGCGCGCGCTCGACGTCAACGACCGCGCGCTCCGCGAGACGGTCGTCGGCCTCGGCGGGACGACGAGCGGCGTCCCCCGTGAGGACGAGTTCGTGATCACCGCCGCCTCGGAGCTGATGGCGGTCCTCGGGCTGGCGTCCGACCTGGAGGATTTAAAAGCGCGGATCGGTCGCATCGTCCTCGCCGTCGACGCGGACGGCGAGCCGGTGACGCCGGACGACCTGGGCGTGACCGGCGCCGCGGCCGCGCTGCTCCGCGACGCGTTCCGTCCGAACCTCGTCCAGACGGTCGAGGGCGTTCCGGCGTTCGTCCACGGCGGCCCCTTCGCGAACATCGCGCACGGGACGAACACGCTCGTCGCGGACCGAGTCGGCACCGCGCTCGCCGACTACCTCGTCACCGAGGCGGGCTTCGGCGCCGACCTCGGCGCGGAGAAGTTCGGCAACATCGTCGCGCGGGAGGGGATGGTCCCCGACGTCGCGGTCGTGGTCGCCACCGTCCGCGGCGCGAAGCGCCACGGGCTGGAGATGTGGCCGACCGACTTCGACGCCCTCGCGGAGCCGGACCCCGACGCGGTCCGCGCCGGCGTCGACAACGTCGCGAAACACGTCTCGATCGCCGAGTCGTTCGGGATCCCGACGGTCGCCGCGATCAACGTGTTCGGCGACGACACGGAGGCGGAACTGGCGGCGCTGGAGGAGGCGATCGCTGACCGCGGGATCCCGGTCGCGCGCTCGACCGCCTACCGCGACGGCGGCGCGGGCGCGACCGACCTGGCCGAGCTCGTCCGCGAGCGCGCCGGGACGGGGTCGTTCTCGCCGCTGTACGACGTCGACGCGCCGATTCGAGAGAAGATCGAGACCGTCGCCCGCGAGGTGTACGGCGCCGCGGGCGTCGAGTACGTCGACGGCGCGGCCGACGACGTCGAGCGCGTCGAGGGGTGGGGGTACGGCGACCTGCCCGTCTGCCTCTCGAAGACCCCGTACTCGCTGTCCGGCGACGCCGCGCGGACCGGGGTGCCGGAGGGGTGGACGCTGACGATCCGCGAAGTGACCCCCTCGGCGGGCGCCGGCTTCGTCGTCGCGAAGACCGCCGACGTGATGACGATGCCGGGGCTCCCCGCCGAGCCCGCCGCCGAGGACATCGACGTCGACGCCGACGGCGACGTGACCGGGCTGTTCTGAGGCGGCGACCCTCGCGGCGCCCTCGGGGAGACGGCGCCCGCGCCCCGTCGATCGGCCTACTCCCCGACGCGCTCCTTCCGCTTGTCGACCACTTCCACGTCCGCGATCCGCGTGTCGGGATACCCCCCGTCGGCGTCCTTCTCGGCGGCCTTGACCATGTCCCAGACGGTGTTGAGGCCGGTCGTGACGCCCTCGAGCGCCTCCATCTCGCAGCCCGTCTTCCCGGTGGTCTCGACGGCGACGGTCAGTTCTATCCGGTCGTCGCCGACAGAAAATTCGGTGTCGACGTTCGTGATGGGGATCTGGTGGCACATCGGGATCGTCTCCCAGGTGTGTTTCACGGCCTGGACCGCGCCGATCCGGGCGGTCGCGAGCACGTCCCCCTTCTCGACCGCGTCGGCCTCGACCGCTGCGACCGTCTCCGGCGTCAGCCGGATCTCGCCGCGGGCGACCGCGCGCCTGTTGCTGTCGGGCTTCGCGCCGACGTCGACCATCTGGACGTCGCCGGACTCGTCGGTGTGGGTCAGCGCGTCCGCGCCGGCGGGCTCCGCGCCCGCTCCGTCGGCCCCCCTGTCGGCGCTGCCTTCCTCCTCACTCATTACGCATCGCCTCCGGCAGCCGGTCGGGTAAGTCCGTCGCCACCAGCCCGGCACCGTTCGCTTCCGCGGCCGCGTCGCCCGCGCGACCGACGACGTACGCGCCGACCGCGGCCGCGCGGAACGGGTCGGTCACGGCCGCCAGCGCGCCGACCGTCCCCGCCAACACGTCTCCGGTCCCGCCGACCGTCATTCCGGGGTTGCCGGTGCGGTTCAGCCGGGCGCCGTCGGCGTCGGCGATCACGTCGACCGCGCCCTTCACGAGCAGCGCGTGGCCCAGTTCGGCCGCGAACTCGCGGACCAGTTCCGCGCGCTCGTCGGGCTCTTCCGCCGTCTCGCCGCCCATACCGACGAGTTCGCCTTGGTGGGGCGTACAGATCAGTTCGGCGTCGGTGTCGACGTCGGGGACGACTCGGAGCGCGTCCGCGTCGACGACCGCGCGCCCCTCGAACGCCGTCAGGAACTCGCGGACGAACGCCTCGGTCCCGTCGCCGCCCCCGAGCCCAGGTCCGAGGACGACGACGTCGTTCTCCGCCGCGAGCGACGCGACTCGGTCCGCGTGAGCGGGCCCGACGCGGTCGCCGGGCAGCGCGCGGACGATGAGGTTCGGCGAGAACCCCTGGACCGCGCCGGCGACGGACTCGGGACACGCCACGCGGACGAGGTCGGCGCCCGCGCGGAGGGCGGCGAGCGCGGACAGCGTCGGCGCGCCGGTGTACGGCCCCCCGCCGACCACCAGCACCTCGCCGTTCTCGCCCTTGTGGGAGTCCGGGTCGCGGTCGATCCCGAGCAGGTCGCCCGGGCCGGTGAACCGCTCCGCGGCGGCCGGGATCCCGATGTCAGCGACCGTGACGGCGGCGTCTAGCGAGTCCAGTCCTGGCTTCTCGTCGTGGAACGTCACCACGCGGTCGGCGTGTACGGCGACGGCGCCCTCGTCGGCGTCGACGGAGGTCTCCCCCGAACCGCCGGTCGGATCCCCGGTGTCGGCGTCGATACCGGAGGGGACGTCGACCGCGATCACGGTCGCGTCGCTCGCGTTGATCACGGCGGCCGCGGTCCGTTCCGGCTCCCGGAGCCCGCCCGAGATTCCGGAGCCGAGCATCGCGTCGACGACGACGTCCGGGTCGTCGCCGTCGGGGCCGGTGAGGTTGAGGCCGCGAGAGTCGGCGACGGCCTCGCGCGGAATCTCCGCGCTTTCGAGCGCGTCCCAGTTCTCTCGCGCGATATCGGTCCGGATCGTCTCGGGGCGACCGAGCAGGGAGACGGTCACGTCGTACCCCTTCAGGAACCGCGCCGCGACGAGCGCGTCGCCGCCGTTGTTCCCGCGGCCGCAGACGAGCGCGACGGTCGCCCCGGGGTCCGCGACGGCTCGCACCTCGCGGGCGACCGCGTTGCCGGACGACTCCATCAGCTGTTTGCGGGGCACGCCGAGCGCGGCCGCGTTGGCGTCGACGGCCGCCATGCGGTCGGTCGTGATCATAGTCGTCGGTTCGGGCGCCGAGGGATTAAGCGGGCGGGGTCGGGTCGTGCCGCCCGCTGGCGGGCCCGGAGCGCGGTCTCGAGAAATGAAAATGTTGAAGCGGTCAGGTGGTGAAGTCCGCGAATGACCGTGGTACTCGCAGTAGCCGTCGGCGCGGACGACGACCCGAGCCCCGCCCCGATCGGCGCAGTCCCCGCCGACAGGCCTCTCCGCGGCGGCCCCGGCCGCCGGCAGCCCCCCAACCGCCAGACGCGACCATGAACATCGGCTTCTTCACCGACAGCTACTTCCCCGGCATCGACGGCGTCACCTACACCATTCAGGCGTGGCGCGACCGCCTCGAGTCCCGGGGCCACGACGTGTACGTCGTGTATCCGGAGAGCAGCCACGAGCCCGACGAGCGCGAGATACCGGTCCCCTCGCTGCCGAACCCCTTCTACCGACAGTACCGCCTCCCGACCTACCGCCGCCTGTCGACGCTTCCCGACCTCGACGTGGTCCACTGTCACGGCCCGGCGTCGACCGGCCTGATGGGACTTCGGTACGCGAAGCGGTACGGTGCGACCTCCGTGTACACCCACCACACCCCCGTCGAGGACTACTTCGTTCAGGGGCTCAAGTCGGAGCGGCTCGCCTCGCTCGCCGGGCGGGCGTACGTGGCCTACGAGAACCGCTTTTTGAACGCCTTCGACTGCGTCACGGCATCCACCTCGCGGATCCGCCGCGACGTGGAGCCGTACCGGCTCCCGGTCGGGATCGAGATGGACCGGTTCCGGCCGCGCGAGGGGGCCCGGGTGGCCGCGCTCGCGACCGACGGCGGCCCGACCGCGGCCGACGCGCCGGTAGTCGGGTACAGCGGCCGGATGACCCACAAGAAGAACGTCGACGAGACGCTCCGGCTCGCCGAGCGGCTGCCCGAGGTCCGGTTCGAACTCGTCGGCGAGGGGCCCGTCCGCGCGGAGCTGGAGGCGGACGCGCCGGAGAACGTCCGGTTCCACGACTTCCTCCCCCGGGAGGAGCTCCCCGACTTCTACGCCGCCCTCGACGTCTTCCTCACGGCGTCGACCTGCGACACGCTCGGGCTCTCGACGCTGGAGGCGAACGCCTGCGGCACCCCGGTGGCCGCCGCGGACGTCGCGCCGTTCGACGAGACGATCGGTCCCGAGAACGGCGCGCGGTTCGCGCTCGGCGACCTCGACGACATGGAGCGCGCGGTCCGCGACTGCCTCGACGGCGACAGGGACACCCGCGCGGCCGTCGAGCGGTTCTCTGTGGAACAGACGATAGACGAACTCGAATCGATATACGGGGTGGCCGGGTAGATGGGCGCGGACAACGTCGACGCGTTCCAGCGGTTCATCTTCTCGGTGCCGCGACTCCGGATTCAGGCGGTCGCGCTCGTCCTCCTCAGCGCCGTGTACGGCGTCGCCACGTTCGCCGGAATCCGGCTCTTCACGCCGTTCGCTCCCGACCCGTCGCGGATCGTTCCGGTCGCCGCCCTCATCTTCCTGATCCCGTTCGTCGTCGCCGCGGAGCTGTTCCCCCGCGTCCTCGACGGCTACCCGCGGCCGTGGAGCTACTTCCTGGCGCTCACCTCGCAGTTCGTCCTGTTCGTGTACGCGCTGGTGCTCACCGGCGCGAACAACGTCGGGAACGCCTGGAGCATCATCTGGCTGAGCTTCATCACGCTGTACCTGATCAACATCCTGGTGCTCGTCGTCTCGACGGGCATCGACCGCTCCGACCGGATCCTCCTCGTGTCGCTCGTCGAGCCGGCGGCGCTCATCACCGCGTTCTACGCGCTGGGCGGCAGCGACCTCGGCTTTTCGACGTACCGCCACGTGTTCGCGTTCGCGTCGCTGCTCATCGCGGCCGGCTTCCTCGTGCTGGTCCTCCTCGTCGTCGACTACCTGATCAAGAGCAACACCGACGTCTCGGCGTTCGCGCTCACCTCCGGGCTCCTCCGGAACGACCGCGAGTCACTCGATCTCGGCGTCGAGGCCCGCCCGTCCGTCGAGACGTTCGCCGTCGACAACGGGGACCGGCTCACGGTCGCGGCCCCGTGGGTCCACCCGGGCCCCCTCGGCGGCTTCGGCGGCGGCCAGCTGAGCGGAAACCTGATCGACGCGCTGAACGACGGCCGCGAGGCCGACGGGGGCGAGCGCGACCGCGACGAGGCCGCGACCGACGGCGGCGTCGGGGTCGCCGCTGACGGCTCGGCCGGGTTCTTCTTCCACGTACCGTGTACGCACAAGGAGGACCTCTCGAACCCGGCGGACGCGGAGCGGATCCTCGACGCGGTCGCGGCGCCGGAGCGGACCGAACGCACGTCCCGGCTCGTCACGGAGTCGTACGGCGAGCGAGAGGGGTACGCCGACGTGCGGTTCCACGGCCGCCGGATCGGCGACAAGGAGGTGATCGTCCTCCACGGCGAGGGGATCGACGACTACGACACCGGCGTGTTCATGCGCGACGTCGACAACGACGAGGTGCTGTTGATCGACCAGCACAGACACGACATCCAGAACGGCCCCGACGTGGAGATCCAGTACGGCTCCGCCGAGGCCGACCGCCTGAAGCGCGCGTTCGACGAGTTCCGCGAGCGCCTCGCGGACGCCGAGCTCGCGGACGACTACGCCGCCGGGTTCGCCGTGACGCGGACCGGCCAGGACGCGCTGGCGATGGTCGAGGCCGTCGACGGCCAGGAGGTGCTCTGGATCGGGGTCGACACGAACGGACTCACCCCGGACGTGCGGGCGACCGCCGACGCCTACCGCGAGGAGTTCGACGCGGTGATCCCCTTCTCGACGGACACCCACGCGTCGATCCACGAGCTGGCGAACATGCGCGAGTCCGACGTCGACGCCATCGAGCGCGCGGTCGACCGCGCCGTCGACGACGTCGCGCCCGCGACGGTGGGATTCGAGAGCCGCCGCACGGAGCCGGTGAAGCTCCTGAAGAACGACTACAACGGGCTCGTGTTCAGCGTCAACATCCTCATCCGCCTGACGATCATCTCGCTCGTGACGCTGTACGCGCTGCTCGTGCTGTGGCTGTTCTTCTGAACCAGGGCCAGCGCCAGCGGAGCCGCCCTCGAGCGAGCGGTCCCCGTCGCTTTTGTGCGCTCCCGTCGACGCGTCCCCATGGTCTCGCGAGCCCTCCTCCTCGGAACCGGCCGGTCCCCGAAACGCGCGCTCGGCGCGGTCGCGGCCGCGTTCGCCGCCGCGTCGCTCCTCGTCGCCCTCCCGTGGGAGCCGATGCGGACCGCCGGGCGGTACCCGATCTGGGCCGCCCTCGTCGCGGTCGGCCTCGCGGGCGCCGGGTACGCCGGTCGGCACCGCGGCGGCCTCGTCGCGGGGTGGGGAGCGACGTTCCTCGCGACGATCTGGATCTACGTGATCCCGCCGCTCGCGGCGGTCGTTCGCGGCGATACGCTCGACGCCGGCGGCTACGCGGTTCCGCGACCGTCGATCGTCGCGCTGAGTCCGCGCGCCGAACTGCTGACCGGACTTCGGATCGGCCCGGTCGTCGCGCTCGCGATAGCGCTCACGGTCGGGAGCGCGGCGTTCGCGCTGGGGGTGGCACTGCGGCGTCGCTCGGAGGGAACCGGCGGTCCGTGACGACCCGCGCTACTCGAACGCCTTCACGCCCAGCGCGGAGGCCGAAGCGCCGCCGATCACCATCGGCAGCCAGTAGACCGCGCCGCGGAACACGAGGACCGCGGCGGTGATCGCGGACGCGGCGACCCCGGTCGTGGGGACGAGCAGGCCGACGAGCGCGGCCTCGATGCCGCCGAGGCCGCCGGGCAGGGGCGTCGCGCCCGCCACGTACGACAGGGGGACGACGAAGACCGGGATCAGCGGCGAGATCGGGTGGCCGACCGCGGCGAACGCGGCCGTGAGCGCGGCCGCCTGGAAGAGCCAGCCGAGGAGCGAGAGCGCGACGATCCCGAGGAGCCGCGGGCGGTCGGTGCCGACGCGCTCGATGTCGGCGAAGAAGTTCCCCAGCCGGTCCGCGAGCCCGGCCTCGATCGTCTCGGCGTCAAAGCGGTCGAACCGGCCGAGGAACGGCCCGAGCGCGCCCGGAACGCGGTCGACGACCGCCACGCGGTAGCGCCAGACGAACGCGATCGCCGAGACGATGGCGGCGATCAGCGCGACCGCGCTCGCGACGGCGAACCCGACGCGGTCGCCGACCGCGGTGGTCGCCGCGTACGACCCCACGCCGAGGAACACGAGGGACACCGAGGGGACGACGTTGAGCACGTCGACGCTCGCGATGCCGACGAGCCCCGTCTCGTAGCGCGCCTCTCCCACCTTCGAGATGAGGGCCGCGGCGACCGGCTCGCCGCCCGCCTGCCCGAACGGGGTGACGTTGTTCGCGAAGGCGGCGCCGCTGTAGACCAAAAAGGCGGTCCGGACCGACATCTCGACGTCGAGCGCGCCCAACACGGCGCGCAGCATGAGGCTCCACGCCGCGAGCCAACAGAGGCCGAGACCGGCGGTCAGGGCGACGAGGACCGGGTCCGCGGCGGCGAGCGCGTCGACGACGCGATCGACCCCGACGACGACGAAAAGCACCGCGAGGAGGAGGACGGCGCCGCCCGCCCCCAAGATTAGCGCGCGCCGTTGTGGGCCTTCCATAGGCAGGGTGGCGCCGTAGCGAACTTGAAACGTCTGCTTCGCGTCCGTCGGGCGAAGGCCGCCTCCCGGGACTGCGTTCCTTCGACGGCCCCCGCGGTGCCGGGCCGAGAATGAGAATACATACGTACCGCCGGGCCGACGGCCCACCCAATGGAAGATCAGCGGTTCCTCGAGTCGGAGTGGGACTACTGCCTGGTTCTCGACGCGTGCCGGTACGACGTGTTCGCGGACGTGTACGACGAGTACCTCGACGGCACGCTCGAGAAGCGGAAGAGCGTCGGCTCCTCGACGCCGGAGTGGGCCTACCGCACGTTCACCGACGACCACGACATCGCGTACTTCTCCGGGAACCCATTCATCAACGATCTCGGGATCCCGCTGAACGAGCTGAAGTGGGGCGCGAGCTGCGACTACGAGTGGACGGCCTCCGAGCACATCAGCGACATCCACGACGTCTGGAAGACCGACTGGGACGACGACCTCGGGACCGTCCCGCCGGAGGGGCTCGCGGACGCGTTTCACCGCAACCAGGACGCGGTCGAGCGCGCCGACCGCACCGTCCTCCACTACATGCAGCCGCACGCTCCCTACCTCTCCCGCGGGAAGGGACAGAAGCTCAAGCAGATCCAGAAGGGGATCAGAGAGCAGGGGGAAGAAGAGGGGAGCGACGGCGGCGACGACGACGGCGGCCTGCTCACCTCGCTCAGCGACACCGTCCGCCCGAAGATCGAGAGCCGGCTGGACGACAGCGAGTTCGCGCAGAAGGCCGGCCTGTGGCTCGAACTCGACCCGAAGGACCTCGTGAAGGACGGCACGCGCGTGACCGCGCTGTCGATGTACGAGGAGAACCTCCGGATCGCCTTAGAGAGCGTCTCGGAGCTCGTCGAGGAGCTCGACGGCGACGTGGTCGTCACCGCCGACCACGGCGAGGCGTTCGGCGAGGAGGGCGTCTGGGAGCACCACATCGAGACGTACATCCCCGCGCTGATGGAGGTCCCGTGGCTGGAAGTCGAGTGACCGGCCGCGAGGGGTCCCGAGACGCGAGCGCCGCGCGGCCGCGAGCGCCGCTCCACCGATGAAGGTCAGCCACTACTTCGAGTTCGAGGAGCACGTCACCGGCGGCATGGCGGCGTCCGTCGACCACCAGCGGAAGATGTTCGACCGGGCCGGGATCGAGTACACCACCGAGCCGACGCTGGACGCCGACGTGCTCCATCTGAACCTGATGGGGCCGCGCTCGGTCTGGTACGCGCGCCGCGCCCGGAAGGCGGGCGTCCCGGTGGTCGCGCACACCCACGTCACCGCCGAGGACTTCGGCGACAGCTTCCGGTTCACGAACGCGCTCGCGCGGCCGCTGAAGCCGTACCTCCGCCGCGCGTACGGGCTCGCCGACCGGCTCGTCTGTCCCTCCGAGTACAACCGCGACGTGATCGAGGGGTACACCGACGCGCCGACCACGGTGATCTCGAACGGCGTCGACCGGGAGAAGCTCGACGGGTTCGAGGCGCTGGAAGCCGAGTACCGCGAGCGCTACGAACTCGACTCGCCGACGGTGTTCATGGTCGGTCACGTGATCAAGCGGAAAGGGTTGGAGACGTTCGTCGAGACCGCCCACCGAACCCCCGACGTGGACTTCGCGTGGTTCGGCCACATCGACCGCTCGCTGAAGGGTCGCGAGACGAAGCGGCTCGTCGACGAGGCGCCGTCGAACTGCACGTTCACGGGGTTCATCGAAGACATCCGCGGCGCGTACGCCGCGGGGGACGTGTTCTGTTTCCCGACCCACGAGGAGAACGAGGGGATCGCGCTGCTGGAGGCGATGGCGGCCGGAAAGCCGGTCGTCGTCCGCGACATCGAGACGTTCTCGTGGCTGGAGGACGGCGAGGACTGCCTGAAGGTGGGCGACCGCGACGACGGGGAGGCCGGGACGGGCGACCGGGACGACCGCGCTCGCGGCGACGACGTGGAGGGGTTCGTCGAGGCCATCGACGAACTCCGGGACCCGGACCGGCGGGCGGAACTCGGCGCGAACGCCGCCGAACGCAGCGAGGCGTTCTCCCTGTCGGCGATCGCCGAGCGCTACCGGGACCTGTACGCGGATCTGGTCTGAGTATCGGTGGCATTCGTCCGTGAGTAACGAGATATGAACGAAGATCTATTCGTCCGGGTGGTCGGCAGCGGCGTGACGATTGCGATTCTGCTCGTCGCGGGTACGGCGGGCGCGCTGCTGGGCGACGACCCGGACGCGATGTTCGCTTGGGCGATGGGCTGTACGGTCACCCTCTCGACGGGTGCGATCGCAGCCATCTATCGATTCGGGGACGGGCTGGATTCGATATAGTGGAGTGGCGTTCATCCGCTGCGAATTTTGACGCCGCGTCCCGCGGTCATCCAGTTGGATTCGAATATTCCAGCGTACGTCTCCGATAACCCACGTCCGTTCTCTCGATACCGACCCCGTCGATCCCCCGTTTCGGTGGCGTTTTCCCGGTATTGGGCGGTCGAGAGCGGGGATCTGTTAGTATGGGATTCTCGACGGGGGCTCTGAGCCGACAATCTTGCGAAAACCGCAGTTGGTATGTCCGCCCATTGATTCCGTAGAGCCAAATGACTCGAGTGAGCGTTATCGGCTGCGGCAACATGGGGGGTGCCCTGCTCAGAGGGCTCTCCCGCGTTGAGGGGTACCACCTGACGGCGATCGACCTCGACCCCGAGGCGCTCGCCGCGATCGAAGACGCCGCCGACGAGACGACCGAGGACGTGGCGGCGGCGCGCGACGCCGACATCGTCGTCCTCGCGGTGAAGCCCGACGTGGCGCCGGCGGTCCTCGACGACCTCGACCTCCGCGCCGACCAGCAGCTGGTGACGCTGGCCGCGGGCCTCCCCCGCGAGTTCGTCGCCGAGCGGACCGAGGCCCCCGTCGTCCGGATCATGCCCAACCTCGCGGCGGAGACCGGCGACATGGCCGCGGCCGCGACGAACGAGGGCCTCACCGACGAGGTCCGCGCGATGCTCGACGCAGTCGGCGAGTTCGTCGAGGTCGACGAGTCGCTGATGCACGTCTCGACCGCGGTCAACGGCAGCGGCCCCGCCTTCGCGTTCTACCTGATCGACGCGATGAAGCAGGGCGGTATCGACAGCGGGCTCGACCCCGAGCAGGCGGAGACGCTGGCCGCCCAGACGTTCAAGGGGGCCGCCGAGACGGTGTTGCGCGACGACCGGAGCGTCGACGAGCTCATCGACGCGGTCTGCTCGCCCAACGGGACGACGATCGAGGGGATGGAAGTGCTGTGGGACAGCGAGGCCGACGCGGCGGTCGAAGACGCCGTCGCGGCCGCGGAGCGCCGGTCCCGCGAGCTCGCCGAGGCGTTCGACGATGCCTGAGGACGCGGGCCTCGAGCGGGTCGGCGCGACCGACGGCGAGCGGGTCGAAGCCGCGCGACGGGCGGCGGCCGCGGCCGACCGCGTGATCGTCAAGGCGGGGACGAACTCCCTGACCGACGAGGACTCCCGGCTCGACCGCGTGAAGCTCGACAAGCTCGTCGCCGACGTGATGGACCTCCGCGAGCGCGGCACGGAGGTCGTGTTGGTCTCCTCGGGGGCGGTCGGCGCCGGCACGGGCCGGCTCGACGAGGGGCCTGAGTCGCGCGACGGCGTCGACTCGATCGTCGAGAATCAGGCGCTCTCGACGGTCGGCCAGGGTCTGTTGATGCGGCACTACACGCAGAGCTTCGAGCGGTTCGACCAGGACGTCGCCCAGATACTGGTGACGGGGACGGACCTCGACGCGCCCGAGCGGTTCGACAACTTCACGAACACCGTCGAGACGCTGCTGTCGTGGGGGGTCGTCCCGGTCGTCAACGAGAACGACGCGGTGGCGACCGACGAGCTGCGGATCGGCGACAACGACATGCTGTCGGCGTCGATCGCGATCGGGCTCGACGCCGACCTCCTCGTGACGCTCACCGACGTCGACGGCGTCTACACCGGGAACCCGAAGCGAGACGACGACGCGGAGCTGATCGAGGCGGTCGACGACGGGTACGAGCGGCTGCGGGAGATCGTCGGCGACGGCACCGAGACGGACTTCGGCGGGATCCGCACGAAGGTGGAGGGCGCTCACGACGTGAGCCGCCACGGGATCCCCGCGATCATCGCGGGCTCGGCCGAGCGCGACGTGCTGGAGCGGATCGCAGCGGGTAAGCCGACGGGCACGCTATTCGTGCCGAAGACTGGTGACGACGATGAGTGAGACAGACGCCGACACGGGAAGCGACGTTGAGGCCGACACGGACGAGCTGGCCCGCCGGGCCGAGCGCGCCGCCCTCCGCCTTGCGAACGCGGACGAGGCGACCCGGAACGAGGCGCTCCGGTCGATCGCCGACGCGATCCGCGACCGCGAGGCCGAGATCCTCGAGGCGAACGCGGTCGACGTCGAGGAGGCCGAGGCGATGCTCGCGGACGGCGAGTACACGCAGGCCCTGGTCGACCGGCTGAAGCTGGACGAGGCGAAGATCGAGGATATCGCGTCGATGGTCGAGGCGGTCGCCGAACAGGACGACCCGCTCGGCGAGACGCTGGCGGCGCGCGAACTCGACGAGGGCCTCGAGCTGTACCGGGTCGCGGTGCCGATCGGCGTCGTCGCGACGGTGTTCGAGTCGCGGCCCGACGCCCTGGTTCAGATCGCGGCGCTCGCGCTGAAGTCCGGCAACGCCGTCGTCCTCAAGGGCGGCAGCGAGGCGAGCGAGTCGAACCGGATCCTCCACGAGGCGATCGTCGAGGCGACCGCCGATCTCCCGGACGGGTGGGCCGCGCTCGTCGAGGCCCACGAGGAGGTCGACCGCCTGCTCGAGCTCGACGACCGGGTCGACCTGGTGATGCCGCGCGGCTCCTCGGAGTTCGTCTCATACATCCAGGCGAACACCCAGATACCCGTGTTGGGCCACACCGAGGGGATCTGTCACGTGTACGTCGACGCGGACGCCGACCTGTCGATGGCAGAGGACGTGGCCTTCGACGCGAAGGTCCAGTACCCGGCGGTGTGCAACGCCGTCGAGACGCTGCTCGTCCACGAGTCCGTCGCCGACGCCGTCCTCCCTGACCTCGTCGCGCGCTACGAGGCGGCGGGCGTCGAACTGCGCGGCGACGAGCGGACGCGCGAGGTCGTCGACGTCGGCCCCGCGACCGACGACGACTGGGACACGGAGTACGGGGACCTCGAACTGTCGATCAAGGTCGTCGACGACGCCTACGACGCGATCGAACACGTCAACGAGCACGGCTCGAAGCATACGGAGTCGATCCTCACCGAGGACGCCGAGACCGCCGAGGCGTTCATGACGGGCGTCGACGCCGCGAGCGTCTTCCACAACGCGTCGACGCGGTTCGCGGACGGCTACCGCTACGGGCTCGGCGCCGAGGTCGGCATCTCCACCGGGAAGATCCACGCCCGCGGTCCGGTGGGATTGGACGGGCTCACGACGTACAAGTACTACCTCGAAGGAGACGGCCACCTCGTCGCGAGCTACAGCGGCGAGGACGCGCTCCCCTTCACGCACCGCGACCTCGACGGCGCCGAGTGGACGCCGGGCGGGAGGTAGCCGGGGCCGACCCCCGGGCCCGACCGGCTTCAGCCCTGAAGGAGGTTTAGCACCTCGTCGGCGACGTCGGGCTCGACGGCGACGACGTAGCGCTCGCCCGGGGTCAGCGACGTGTCTGAGCCGGCGATCCGGTGGCCGTCGGCGTCGGAGACGACCAGAGCTCCCGCCGGGAAGCGGACCTCGGTGAGCGACTTCCCCGCGGCCGGCGCCCCCTCTGCGACCCGAATGAGCATGATGTCGAGGTCCCCCGTCACGTCGGCCAGCGTCTGAACGTCGCTGCCGAGGACCTCGTTCGCCGCCACCCGGGCACCGGCCCGCTCGGGGAACAGCACGGCGTCGACGAACCGCGTGTACGCCTCGCCGGCGGCCCGGTCGATGCGCGCGACCGTCCGGATCTCCGGAGCCAGCTCCGACGCGGCCAGACAGACGGCGAGGTTCAGTCCGGTCTCCCCCGTGAGCGCCGCGATCGCGTCCGCCCGCTCGATCCCCGCCTGTTCGATGATGTCCGGGTTCGTCGCGTCGCCCCGTATCACCGTCGCGACGTACTCGTCGGCGATTTCGGAGACGATCCGCTCGTCGCGCTCGATGATCGTCACCTCGTGGCCGCGCTCCGCGAGGATCTCCGCCGTCTGAAAGCCGACGCGTCCGCCGCCCGCGATCACGATGTTGAGTGCGCTTGGCATTGGTTCAGTCCTCCGTCTCCGGGGTGATGTCGGTGTCGGCGACCGCCGGTCCCGCCTCCGGCTCCGCGCGAATCCTGTTGAGCGTGAGGTACGCGACGACGCCGAGCAGGATCCACCCGGCGCTGAGCGCCAACGCCAACGGGTCCGTCCGCAGCAGGTATTCGACGAGCACGCCGGTCAGGACCAGGTTGAGCGCGATGCCGATCAGCGGCGGGGCCGGGTAGAACGGCATCTCGTAGGGACGGTGCATGTTGGGCCGCTCGCGGCGCAGCCTGATCGCGGCCACGTTGACGATGACGAACGACAGCAGGAAGAAGAGGCTCGACATGTTGCCGGCGCTCTGGGTCGGCAGCGCGACGGAACCGAGCATCACCACCGCGCTGGCGAGGATCGCGACGAACGGCGTTCCGTACCGGTGGTGGATCTGGCCGAACGAGGGGAGCAGCTGTCCCTCGCGCCCCATTGAGAACGCGACCCGCGAGGAGGCGATCACGACCGCGTTCAGCGCGGTCAGCGTCGAGAACACCGCGCCGAAGACGACGAGCGCGCCGCCGTTCTGGATGATCGGGAGCCCGGTCGGCATGAAGGAGGTCGCCGCCGTGGCGATCCCCGCCTCTCCGGCGTCGGCAAGTCCCTCCGCCCCGAGCGTCCCGACCGCGACTGCCACGACGGCCAGGTAGACGACCACGGTCACCGCCAGGCTCGCGAAGATCGCCTTCGGGATGTTCTCGCGGGGGTTTTTCACCTCCTCCGTGACGGTGGTAATGAGGTCGTACCCCTCGAAGGCGATGAACGTGAGCCCCATCGCCGGCAGCACGGCGGCGGCGCCGCTCCCTTCGGGGAACAGCGGCTGGAACTCGGCGCCGGAGAACATCGGCGAGGCCAGTCCGAAGGCGACGAACACAACCAGAATTGTCACCTTGATTATCGTGAACACCGTCTCGGCTTTTCCGCTGGCGGCAGTGGAGACGGCGTTGAGCGCTACGAGCCCGAACACTGCGACGAACGCCAGCAGAAAGCCGGCCGAAAGCGTCGCGTCGACGACCGGTAAGGTAACAGCGCCGACCTCCTGCGGCGGGCGGACGAACCCGTACACGTGGAGCAGTTCGAGGAAGTTCGGGGCGAACCCGAGGGCGTACAGCGCGCCCGCGATCATGTAGGCGAACCAGAGCATCCACCCCATGATGAACGACGAGAGGTCGTCGAATATCTCGCGGACGAACGCGTACCCGCCGCCGCTCTTCGGGATCGAACTGGCGAGTTCGGCGTACGAGAGCCCCGTGAACGCGGTGACGACGCCGTTCAGGGCGAAGACGATGATCGCCGCCGGACCGGCTATCTCGGCAGCCAACCCGGTCAACACGAAGATCCCCGCGCCGATCATCGCTCCCATGCCGATCATCGTCGCGTCGAGCAGCCCCAGTTCCGCCTCCGGGGACCGAGTTTGACTCCCGCTCATCCGTTCGGTTCTGCGTGTCCCGCGTCGTCCATCGTACGCTCCCACCCATCTGATTTAATCACTTTATTTTCGGGGAGAATTTTCCAGTCGTAGGAATCGTGACGGGGGGTGATAACCCGCTGTTCGAGGATACCTCGTCGGAATCGACGTTCCGAACCGATAGGAACTCCGGGGCGGATTAAAGACGCCACGCGCCGAGGCGCGGCACGATGACCCAAACGAAGCGGTTCGTTATCGCCGGCGGGGGGCGAGTCGGACTACAGACCGCGGAGAACCTCACCGAACAGGGTCACGAGGTCTTGCTGATCGAGAGCGACGAGGACCGGGTCGAGGAGCTCTCCGACGCATATCTCGGCCCGGTGATCCACGGCGACGCCACGAGCCAGTCGATCCTCAGGCAGGCGGACTTACCCGACGCCGACGCCATCGCCGCGCTCACCGACAAGACAGAAACGAACACGGAGATCTGTATGACGGCTCACTACCTCGCGCCGTCGATCCGCACGCTGGCCAGGTCTGAGACCCGGACCGAGCAGGAACACGACGAGGTGGTCGATGCCACGCTCCTCCCGCAGTCGCTCAGTGGCGACCACGCGGCGGACATGCTCACGGGCGAGGAGATTCGAACGCTGGTGTTCCCCACCGCGGATCTCGACATCGTCGAGCTGACGGTCGCCGAGTCGGCTCCCGTGGCGGGCCACAGACTCGACGAGGTAGCGCTCCCGTCCGGCAGTCTCCTCATCTCCACGTCGGATCGGGAGGCCCTCGCCGGCCCCGAGACGATGCTGCAGCCGTCGGAGCAGTACATTCTCGCCGTCGAGTCGGACGTCGTCGACGAAGTGGTGAACCTCTTTCGCGGATGAGTGTCGCCGAGGCCGCCACGGACGACCGAAGCGGCCTCACTCTGCGTCTCGTGGCTGTGCGTGATCTCGCACCGCTTGCCGATTTCTATATAGCGATATGAGATACATGGGTTTGAATCCAAACAGAATTGCGTTGTAGAACAGACAACGCAATTCGGACTCGGCTCGAAAACGCGGGACCACTTCGGAATAATTACCCCCGCAGCTTCCGCATCGACGCCCATGGTCGACTCCGACTGGGGAGACTGGCTGCCGCGCGCGGTCGCGGACGCCGACCCCGACACCGTGGCGCTGTGGTACCTGGGCTGTAACGGATTCGCGATCAAGGGGAGCGAGGGGACGGTCCTCTGGATCGACCCGTACGTCGGCACCGGCGACCCGCCGCGGACGATCCGCATGGTTCCGATCCCGTTCGATCCCGCGGACGTCGAGGCCGCCGACGCCGTGCTGGCCACCCACGAGCACACGGACCACGTTCACGGTCCGTCGCAGGCGCCGATCTTAGAGAACACCGACGCCGACCTCGTCGCACCCGACGACTCGCTCGCGGTCGCGCGCGAGGAGGAGCGCTGGACCGAGGAGTACGCGGTGAGCGAGGCGGCCTTCACCGAGGTTCGGGAGGGCGACGAGCTGCGGATCGGCGAGTTCACCGTTCACGTGGTGGAGACGCGCGACGCCGACGCCACCCATCCCGTCGGCTACGTGATCGAACACGACGCCGGCACGGTGTTCCACGCCGGCGACAGCAAGCCCTCGCCGTCCTTTACGGGCCTCGCAGATCGGTTCGACATCGACCTCGGCATCCTCGCGTTCGGCTCCGAGGGCACGGTTCCCGACAAGGCGACGGGCGAGCCGGTCCAGACGAAGTGGTACAGCGACGAAAACGAGATCGCGACGGCCGCGAACGACCTCGGGCTCGACCGGCTGGTGCCGACCCACTGGGACATGTGGAAGGGGCTGACCGCCGACCCGACCGCGCTCCACGACCACGTCCGGAGCTACGAGTCGCCGGAGCGGTTGGAGATAGTCGAGATCGGCGACCGGCTCGACCTGTAATCTGGAGCCGAGCGGGCGTTTTCGCGACGTTTCGGTTATCAACCACGAAACGCGGCCCGTGGAATTTAAGCCCCTGCTCCGGGACGTGCGGATATGAGCGAACGGACGGCGGAGGCGGCCACGACCGTCGACGAGGACGGGATCCGCGTCGAGAAATCCTTCACGGACGACGCGTTCCCCGTGCCCGCGGTGATGTACACCCTCTCTTCGCACCGCGAAGACCCGGTACGGGTACGTATCGTCGACCGGATCCCGGAGTCGTTCCCGATGGACCGGGTCGGGTTCCACCCGGAGTACGAGAGCGAGAACTGGACGGCGTACAAGGACCACCGCGTGGAGTTCGAGCGCGTGATCGATCCCGACGAGAGCGTGGAGACGGTGTTCGGAATCCGCGACGACGACCCCGACCTCGACGGGTTCCTCGGGACGCCGGTGATCGAACACGTCCCGGTCGGCGAGGAGATAGAGGACGTCCTCGGCGCCGGCGACACGGACGCGGTACGGGAGGTGCTCTCCGGCGACCGCGCGACGCTCCCCGGCATGGCGGAGGACGACGAGCTGCTGCCGGACGATCCGGTCGAAGAACCCGCCGAGCCGTCTGAAACCGAGAAGAGAGACGTTGAACCCGACGAATCAGCGGAAGCCGGAGACGAGCCGGAAGTCGACGCGGAATCCGACGACGGCGACGAGCCGGAGCTCGAGGCTCCAGAACCTCGTGCGGTCGACGAGGGAACGGCAGCCGTGACCGCGCACGAGGGAGGGCCGATCGGTACCGCGGCGACGGAGACCGACACCGAACCCGAACCGGCGGCCGACGAGGCGTCCGAGGAACCGGCTGAAGCCGACGAGACGGCCGTAGAAGAGGTTCTCGACGACGGAGCGGCGGACGAGGAACCAGCCGACGAGACCGACGAGCCCGCGACGCTGCCCGGCGAGGGCGGCCTCGCGGCGGCGCTGGCGGCCGAGATCAGGTCTGGGGCGGCCGACGAAGAGGATATCGAGACGATCGAAGGGGCGTTCGAGGGCGGCGTGCCGCGCAGCGTCGACGTGCGGATCGCCCGCCTCCAGTCGAGCGTGGCCGACATCGAGGCGTACGCCGACGCGCTCGCCGAATTCATCGACGGGGAGGGGACGGCGCGGGAGATCCTCGACGGGATCGACGAACGCGTCGACGACGTCGAGTCCGAGGTCGACGCCCTCGACGACCGCCTCGACGCGGCTGCCGACGAGCGCGAGTCGATATCGTCGGACGTCGACCGCGTCGACTCCGCGGTCGACTCCGCCACCGAGGCGGTGGACGCGGTCGACGGGCGGGTGGACGCCGTCGAAGAGGACGTCGAGGCTGTCGAAGGCGACGTTCACGGCGTTGAAGCGGACGTGCGGGCGGTCGAAGACGATGTCGCGTCCGTCGACGAGGCCGTCGAGTCGGTTCAGAGTGCCGTCTCGACCGTCGAGACCGACGTCGACGACCTCGCCGCCGACGTCGATCGGGTCGAGGGGCAGGCCGACGCGGTCGAAGACGCGGTCGACGACCTGGGCGACGACGTCGAGACGCTGTACGAGGAAGTCGACAGGGCGGCCGAGCGCGCCGAGAACGCCGAGGAACGGGCCGAAGGGGCCGAGGAGCGCGCCGCCGACGCGGCGGAGCGCGTCGACGACGTCGAGGCCGGGCTCGACCGCTTCGACGAGGAGTTCGACGACCTGTGGGACGACCTCGCGGAGGTCGACACGCGGCTCACCGACATCGAGGACCGCCTCGGCGAGGATCTCGACGACGTGGCGGCCGAGCTGGACGAGATCAACGACCACCTCGACGAGCTCGACGAGTTCCGCTCGCGCCTCAACGAAGCTTTCGGCCCCTAAATCGACGTTTTTCGACGAGATACGGCCGACGTGAAACGGCTCCGTCGGCCTCGATCAAGCCGGTTCAAAACGCAACCCGTTTTACGCGCGCGGCCGCAGATTGGTCAATGACTGATCCGGTTCCGGTCGCCGTCCCTCGCAAGGGTCGCCCGCTCGAAGCGGTCTTAGAGCGGATCGCGGCCGTCGCAAGCGACGAGCGTCTCGACCGGCTCGCGGACAGCGTGAGCAACACGCTCCGATACGAGAAGGCCGTCACGAAGGGGTCGGTCGACGCCGAGGCGGGCCCCTACGACCGGCTCGCCGAGTACTCGGACCCGACGACGACGGCAGAGCCGGAGTTCACGCTGATGCGCGACGACCGGAACGGGAAGCCGCGACGGATCGTCTTCGACGCCGCGACGGTCGATCTGGGCGACGTGACGGTCAAGCTCGTCGGTCGCGAGGAGCCGTTCCGCGCGCTTCGAACCCACGAGTTCGCGCTCGGATTCGACTCCGCCGACCTCGTCTTAGAGGAGGTGGTCGGGATTCGAGACACCGGGCTCGGCAACATCTCGGACATCAACGACCGGATCGACCCGGTCGACACCGACGTGCGCGTCGTGACCGGGCTCGGAGACACGGTGTACCACACCCTGATGGGCCGCGAGGACCGGCGGGCACCGAACACGACGTTCGACCGCGCGTACCTCGCCGACTACGAGGGGCCGCTGTGTATTTCCCCGCGCTACGAGCGGTTGGTCACCGCGGTGTTGGGTACCGACGCGCTCGACGGGGTCGAGTTCGTCTATCCCGCCGCGGACGAGGAGGAGGAGGCCGCGATCGCCCGGGTCGGCCTCGGCGTGTACCTCACGGTTACCGGCTCCACGGCGCGCGAGCACGGCCTCTCCGTCGGCGAACACCTCTTCCCCAGCGAGACAGTCCTGATGCGTAACGCGGCCGAGACGGACGATTCCGTCTCTCGGGTCCTCCGGGCGCTCGATCGCGAAACGACCGACTCCGAGATCCGCGTGTGACTCTCCGTATCGTATAGCGGCATAGAATATACGTGTGCGAGTCAGGCCGAATTCTTCCCTCGATTCGGAGCCACAATACGACACGAGTCGCGGTGCCCGACCGAGAGCCCCTCAAACGATCTGTTCCGCGTCGTCGTCGGACGACGAGAACAACAGGGCCGTACTCCGGCCACAGATGGTGGGCAACCGGGCTTCGCGAGGATCCATCCGCGTCTCCCGGGAGGAATCTCGGCGGGCGATGGGTTCCTAAAACATATCCGGATATCTGTACCCAAAAACCGCTGCCGATAGTGCTACAAATACGGATAAGTATTTCACAGCGCGGAATATAGAGTACCACTTACCGAGATAAGGTCACTTATCCGTAAATCTGGGATAGATTGAAGTCGAGGCCGTGAGAACCCTCGTCCGAGAGCTATGGGAGGCGATCGACAGTCGGTGAAGACGTACGTGCCGACGGAACAGAAGGACGTCTGGCGCGACCACGCCGACGAGCTCGACATGTCGTTAAGCGAGTTCGTCAGAACGATGGTACAGGCCGGACGCAGGGGCTTCGCGCCGGACGACACCGGCGACAGCGAGGAAGCCGCTTCCGCGGGCGCTGACCCAGGGGGTCACGACCTCGAAAGGGGCGTCCGGGCGGCTCTCGAATCGGGACCCCGTTCGTGGGACGAACTCGTCGAGGCCGTGGTCGGCGACGTGGAGGACGAACTGGAGGCGACGCTCGACGAGCTTCAGGAGCGCAACCGCGTTCGGTACAGCGGCCGGGAAGGAGGGTACGTGTTGACCGATGAGTAGCGCGCGCGCCGACCCCGACCCCGACGACCCGGTCGGGTACTTCCTCGAGGACCTCACCTATCACGGGAAGACCGACCGGACCAGAGAGGCGTACGAACGCGTCCTCCGGCGGTTCGAGGAGTTCCTCGACGCTACGGACCCGAAGGCGGCGACGCACCGCGACTGTATGTCGTTCGTACACTCGCTGCGGGGGGACGTCACCGACAGCACGGTCGCGACGTACGCGGCGTACCTCCACCGGTTCTACGGGTACATGACGGAGGTTGGCGCCTTCGACGGCAATCCGATGACGCTGGTGATGGAGGAGATGGACGAGACCGTCGACAAGGACCCGGCGCGTCGCGACGTCTCGATCCCGGCGATGCGGTCGTTCGTCGCCGGGATCCGTCACCCGCTCCACCGCGCGGTCGTGGTCACCCTCCTGAAGACCGGAATGCGGGTCGGCGAGCTGTGTAACCTCGATCTACGAGACCTGGCGGTCACCGATCCGGACCTCGAAGCGGCGTACTCGCTCGGGGGCCGGCCGGCGCTGTCCGAGCGGCCGGACTCGATATTCGTGACCGCCGAGGCGACCGTCGGCGAGGAGCTGAACGGGGAGGTTCGAACGGCCGCGAACAAGCGGAAGCGCGGGACCGTGATCCCGGTCGACGACGAGCTCCGTCGGACGCTGAAGGCGTGGCTCGCCGTTCGGCCGGATTCGCCGTCGCCCGCGGAGCCGCTGTTCGTCGGTACTGCGGAAGGGTGGGGCGAGCGGCTCCGACCAGAGGCTGTCAGACACGTCGTTGAGCGCCACGCCCGCGAGGAGGGGTGGTATCGGACCGGCGGCGGCGCCGACGAGAACGTCACGCCCCACTACTTCCGACACTTCTTCACGACGCACCTCCGGGACCGGACGGGCGACCGCGGCGTGGTGAAGTACCTCCGCGGCGACGTCGCCGACGACGTGATCGACACCTACACCCACAACTGGGGGGATCAGGTGCGAGAGGTTTACGAGGCGAACGTATACCGGCTTTTCCCGTGACGCAGTCGAACTCGGTCGATTAGACGGCGACTCATTCTGTTCGAGAGCGTGCGAGTAAACTGTATGTCGCTATATCGAAACCCGCGGTCTTCCTCGTCACGCCGGGGCCATCGCACACAGCAGTGGTGAGATCTCTCCGCCACAGCCGAAGGTGCGGGAATCAGCGGCTCGGTCGACCGCTCGCGCTGATCTTGAGCGAATTGGACGGGTGTACTCGAACATCGTGTCACTCATGTGTCGCGAAAACGGTGAGGAAACGACGATGGCGCTCCTCAGAGTGACCGCCCTCACCGGCCTCTCGGTAGCCGTCGGGACGGCGGTCACAGCCCTCCTCTGTGTCGGGCCTCGACAGCTGTCTCGCGCGACGAACGACCTCGGCGGCCGCGCTCGCGAGGTCGCCCCGTACCTCGCGGCGGCGCTGGGGTTATTAGCGGTCAAACAGCTCACCCAGGGGTACCGCATTCGGCTCTCCCGCGCGCTCGACTGGCGCATCACCGGCGAGCTGTACGCGATCGAGGGAGAGTTCGTGGCCGCGCTTCAGCGCGCGACGCCGGATGCGACGCTCGAACCCTTCTCGGTGGCGTACATGCTCGGGTTCGCGGTCCTCCTCGTCGCCGGGCCGACGGTGTACTTCCTCGCCGGAGCGGGCGGACGGCGACACCTGAAGGAACTGCTCGTCGCCTACATGCTGAACTACGCGGTCGGAACCCTCTGTTACACGCTGTTCATCGGGTACGGGCCGCGCAAGTACCTCGACTCGGTCGACGGGCTGATGTACCAGTTCTACCCGGAGACGCAGGAGCTCACCGCCGCGGTCGCGTCGAACACGAACGTCTTCCCGTCGCTCCACGCCTCGCTCTCGGTGGCGGTGGCCGCCGTCGCGTGGCGCTCCCGGCGCCGGTTCCCGCGGTGGGCCGGGATTTCGGGCACCCTCGCCGCCGCCGTCGTCTACTCGACGATGTTCCTCGGGATCCACTGGGCGACTGACGTCGTCGTCGGCGCCGTCCTCGGCGCGGGTTCGGCGACGGTCGGGGCGCGGATCGTGACCCGCGTCGAGCGGCGGTCGACCGACGGAGATCCCGAACCCCTCGACGGCCCGTCGGCGGATCGAAAGCCGAAGGCGGGCGACGACTGATCGAAGCGGCGAATCGGTCCGGTCGACCGTTGACCGATCGGGCCGCTGCGCGCGCCCCCAGAGCCGCCGCTCGCGAGCCGGGGAGAGCGAAGAAGCCGGTCGCTCGGGGTCGACCGAGCGCTACTCCTCGTCGAGCAGGCTCTCGACGAGGTCCTCCGGGTCGAACAGCGTGATGTCGTCGTACCCCTGTCCGGTGCCGAGGAAGAGGATCGGCTTCCCGGTGACGTACGCGACCGAGATGGCCGCGCCGCCCGAGGAGTCGGCGTCCGCCTTCGTCAATATCGCGCCGTCGATCGCGGCGGCGTCGTCGAACTCCTTCGCGCGGTTGACCGCGTCCTGGCCCGCGACCGCCTCGTCGACGAACAGCGTCATGTCCGGGTCGACGACGCGGTCGATCTTCTCCAGCTGGGCCATCAGATCGTCGCTCGTGTGGAGCCGGCCCGCCGTGTCGCCGAGAACGACGTCGATGTCGTTCGCCTCCGCGTACTCGACGCCGTCGTAGATGACGGCCGCCGGGTCGCCGCCCTGGTCGTGGCTGATCAGGTCGCGGCCGAGCCGGTCGGCGTGCTCGCGGATCTGCTCGTTGGCCCCCGCGCGGTAGGTGTCGCCGTTCGCGAGGACGGAGGAGTAGCCGCGGTCGGCGAGCCACTCCGAGAGCTTCGCGATGCTCGTCGTCTTTCCGACGCCGTTGACGCCGGTGAAGACGATGGTGACCGGCTTGTCGGCCTCCGCGATCCGCTGTTCGAAGTCGAACTGGCCGACCGCGATCACGTCGAGGAGTGCGTCGTGAAGCGCCGACTCGACGAGCTCGCCCGTCGTCTCGACCTGCTTTCGCGACTCGCCGAGCATGCTCTCGCGGACGCTGTCGAGGATCTGCTCGGCGACGCTCATCTCCACGTCGCTCTCGAGCAACGCCATCTCGAGGTTCCACAGCGGCTCCTCGAGGTCCTCTTCCTCGATGATGATCCGGCCGGTCGCGAACGCCTTCGCGCGCTGGAAGGTGCTCGGCTCGTCGTCGTTCGACGACGAGTCGCCGTCCGCGGTCGGCTCGTCGGAACCGGTCTCGACCGCTGCGGCGTCACTGTCGTCTCCGACGGGATCGGTCGAGGCGTCGGTCTCGTCGCTCTCGGCGGCCGCCTCGTCGTCGGGCGCCGCTTCGTCCTCACCCTCGGTCGACTCCTCGACGTCCTCGCGGAAGCCGGAGAGCTTGTCTTTCAGTCCGTCGAACACGGTATAGTCTCCGTCTTACTCCCCGTCGCCTTCCTCGGCCTGCTGCATCTGCTGCATCTGCTGTTGCTGCATCTGCTGTTGCATCTGCTGGGCCTGCTGTTCGAGCTCGTCGCTCTCGGACTCGAGCTCCTCGACCTCCTCCTCGGTCTCCTCGATGCGGTCGTCGAGCGCCTCCTGCTTGCGCCGGAGGACGTCGATGGCGTCGTCCTGCTCCTGCTCCGCGGAGTAGTTACCGCCGAGCGAGACGATGACCTCGTCGATGTCCTGGACCTCCGCGCGGAGGTAGGCGCCGCCGCCGAGCGGGACCTGAACGGTCGCGCCCGTGTCGAGCGTCTGGATGGCCTCGATCGCGTCGTCGATGTCGGCCTTCTCCTCGCGGTAGTCCGCGATCTCGGCTTCGAGCGCCTCGATCTCCTCGTCGAGTTCCTGAAGTTCCTGCGAAAGCTGCTGGAGCTGCTGTTGTCCGCCACCCATCATGCCTCGGACACCTCCTCGATGTCGATCTGGGTACGCTTGCGGTTGTGCTGACTCCCGACCGTGGTGTAGATCCGCTCGCGGGCGAGGTCCTCGTTTTCCGCCTCAACGTCCTTCGTGAACGGCTGGTCGCCGTCTCGGCTCTGGAACCGTCCACTCACCGTGTAGGTACTCATGTTCCCCGATCCGGCAGGGACAGGGAAGTATCTTCCTAAAAAGGGACAGGCGGCGAGACTGCCGGGGTCGGAACGGATCGGCCTCGAAGGACGGCGGAGCGGTCTCGGTGCGCGGCCTTTTACCCCGAGAGATCCGCGCGGCGGAACCGAACGACGGCGAGGGCGACGAGGACGGTCGTCGCCGCGAGCAGGACCGCCGCGCCCGTGACGTCGTACTCGCCCAACACGAGGACCCCGGAGGGGTCGTAATGCGCCGTCGGGCTGAGGTCTCCCGCCTCGGCGTAGTCGGTGCTCGCGACGACGGACTCGAACATGAACAGCGCGAACAGCGCGCCGAGCGCGACCCGCTGGGCGATCCCCGGCCGCGAGGCGAGCGTCGACACGGCGATCCCGACCGCGACGCAGGTCAGGTGGTACGGGACCGCCAGCGCGTGGACCGCGACGAGCCGTTCGACCGCGATCGTCTCCCCGACCGCGAGGACGCCGACGTACGCGACGACGGGGAGCACGACGTTCAACAGGAGGACGAGCGGGACCAGTCCGAGGAACCGTCCGATCACCACGTCGCGGCGCGCGACCGGCGCCGACAGCGTGAGGTCCATCCGGCCGGAGGCGACGTCACCGGCGATCGTCCCCCCGGCGAGGTACGCGAGGTAGAGCCCGACCAGGAGCAGCCACGCGAACTGGTAGAACTCCACCGCGAGGAACCCCTCGATGGAGGAGATGGCGATGATCCCGAACGCCTCTCGAAACGCCGGCGGGAACGCGTCGACGTACGCGTCGAGGTCGATTCCCGCGGTCGACAACGAGGGGAAGAAGGCTAAGAAGAGCAGCAGGAACGCGGAGAGCAGCCCCGTCACCACGAGCGACCCGCGGGCTCGACCGGTGGCGTCGTACCGCGCGATCGCGAGCCACGGAGCCGGACGATCGCTCATCGGCCCTCACCTCCGGAGCCGACCGCCCCACTTCCCGTCGCGTCGGAACCTGAGCTCTCGCCGCCCCCGCTCCCCGTCGGGCCCGGCACG
The DNA here is from genome assembly GCF_000337395.1 of Halorubrum distributum JCM 13561. Lineage (NCBI taxonomy): Archaea > Methanobacteriati > Methanobacteriota > Halobacteria > Halobacteriales > Haloferacaceae > Halorubrum > Halorubrum distributum. The sequence goes on along the minus strand of NZ_AOJF01000022.1, from coordinate 6,843 downwards.
TCGCCGTCGTAGAACGTCATGAACGCCTCTTCGAGGGGCGCGTCGACGACGTCGAGGTCGAGCACGGTGTAGCCGGAGAGCAGGTCGATCAGGTCGTCGTATTCGCCGGTCCACGTGAACGAGACCGTCTCGCCGACGCGGAGGTTCATGATGCCCCGGACTTCGAAGTCGTCTCGGTCGACGCCCTCCGCGACGCGGAGGCGGACCTGTTTGCCGCCGCGCGACCGGAGGTCCGAGACGGACTCGACCGCGACGAGGTGCCCCTCCCGGAGGACGCCCACGCGGTCACAGAGCGCGGCCACCTCGCCGAGGACGTGCGACGAGAGGAGGACGCTCGCCCCGTCGTCCACGCGTTCGCGCACGAGGGCGGCGAACTCCTCTTGAAGCAGCGGGTCGAGCCCGGAAGTGGGCTCGTCGAGCAGCAGCAGGTCGGGGTCGTGCATGAACGCGGCGACCAGCGCCACCTTCTGTCTGTTCCCCCGCGAGAGGTCGGCGATCCGGCGCGACTCGTCGAGCCCGAACCGGTCGACGAGGTCCTCGCGGCTCGACGCGCCCCGGAGCGCCGCTTGATGGTCGAGAAAGGCCTTCGCTGTGCGGTCGCGGTCGAGTCCGGGGTCGCCGGGGAGGTACCCGGTCCGCTCGCGGGCGCGGCGGGACTCGACGGGGTCCGCCGCGTCGTTCCCGAGCAGGGTCGCGCCGCCGCTCGTCGGCGAGAGGAACCCCAGCAGGGTGCGAATCGCGGTCGTCTTTCCCGCGCCGTTCGGGCCGAGGAAGCCGAACACCTCGCCGTTCTGGACGGCGAAGGAGACGTCCTCAATCCCCCGGACGTCCCCGTAGTACTTGGAGAGGTTGCGACACTCGATAGCGGGCATACCGTTCCCAACTCCGCTGCGGCTCTTAAATGTGGGAGGAGGCGACGGGGAGAAGACGGGCCGCGAGCGGACGGGCTACTCGATGAAGCCGAGCGTCTCCTCGATCCGGCCGAGTTCGGGGCCGGTCGTGTCCTCGCCGACGACGTACCCCTCGTCGGTAGCGACGAGGCCGGAGCCGACGAGCGGCGCGCCGTAGTTGACCGTGCCGAGGTCGGCGCGGACGTCGAGCGCCTCCTCGACCGCCTGAAGTTCCGACTCGGTCGACTGCGGGTGACAGAGCACGCCCGCGTTGTTGGCGACCGCCGCCGTGCCGACCGTCCGGACGTCGCCGAGGTCGCCCCGGGTCACGGGGACCTCGAGGACCTCTTTGATCGTCCGGACCGACTCGCGCGAGAGGTCCGGGTGGACGTACGCGCCGTAGTCGTTCGCGAGGACGACGTTGCCGGCGGCGTTGATCTCGCCCGGCAGTTCGCGCACCGGGGCGCCGGCGGCGTCGGCGATTCGGTCCTTCTCGCGCTCGGTCGCGCGCGAGGAGACGAGCACGCCGTGCTCGTTACCCGTCGCGAGCGCACCGACCGTGTTGGACCTCCCGACCGTCGTCAGCAGCGGCTCCGCGCCGAGTTCCGCCCCGAGGCCCTCGGCGAGTTCCTCGTCGACGTCCGGCCGGACCAGCAGGATGTCGTCGACGGCGCGGGCGAACACGCCCACGTACGACGAGCCGGTGAAGGTCGCCCGTAACACGTTACTCGGCGTGTTCGGCCTCGACGACCGGTTCGCCGTCCTCGACGAACCGAGCCGCGCGGACCCGCACCGTGCTGGGCGGGTTCTGTCGCCCGTTCTCCCAGACGGCCTCGTTGACGGAGCCGTCGATGATCACGTCGCCCTCGTCGACGGAGAAGTGCTTGGCGAGGTGCTGTCGCGTGATCTTCATGGCGTAGTCGGCGCGCTGCTGGACGGGCTTCTCTTTGGCGTCGCGGAGCGGGACGGTGACGACGCGCTCCTCGAAGTCGTTCGTCGACATTTACTCGTCCAGGTCGTTCCGGCGCCAGTTGCGCCGCTTGGGGTTTCGCGTCACGTTCATGTCCGTCTTCATCATGACCCACGCGGGGACGCGGGTGTTCTGGCGCTCCGCCTTCGCCAGACGCTTCTTTTGAGCCTTCGACTTGTCTCCCATAGTGGCGCACACTTTCCGCGGAGCGCATAAAACCCCTTCCATACGGGGTCGCGCGAGGCGGCCGCGAACCGTCGCTCGACCGCCGCGCCGCGCGCGCAGGAACCCCGGTTCCGACTGCTACAGTTCCCGCTCGGCGATCCCGGTATAAATCCGGTAACAGCGGTCGAGGACGTCCAGACTCGCGCTCTCGGTGTCGGTGTGCGCCTCCCCCGGCTCCGAGGCGCCACAGACGAGGCAGTCGGTGCCCGCTTGCGCGAGCCACCCCGCGTCGGTCGCGTGCGGCTTGGTGACGTGTTCGGGCGCGTCGAGGCCGCGCCGGTCGTGGACCGAGCTGGCAACGTCGAGCGCGGCGTCGGCGAACGCCGCGTCGCCGCAGGCCATCGGCGGGAGGTCCTGATCGACGACGAGCTCGACGCCCGACGTCGCGTCGGCGACGCCCGCGAGGTCGGCGCGGCCGCCGGGGACCGTGCGCTCGTCGACCGTCGCCTCGCAGCGCTCCGGGATGACGTTCCACGTCTCGCCGCCGTCGACGATCGTGACCGCGAGCGACCCCGACACGTCGTTGCCGAGGACCGTCGCGTCGGGCACGTCGAGGTCGCGGACCGCGTCGATGGCGTCGCAGGCGCGGTAGATGGCGTTCTCGCCCGCCTCCGGCTCCGAGGCGTGCGCGGCCTCCCCGCGGGCGACGAGCCGCGATCCGCGGCGTCCGCGGTGGGCGACGACGACGTCCGTGACGCCGGGCTTCGAGTAGTTCGTCGACCCCTCCGCGACGACGGCTCGGTCCGGCGCGAACCCGGCGTCGATGGCGTGGCGCGCGCCCTCGCCGCCGACCTCCTCGCCGACGAACGAGGCGAAGACCAGCTCCCGGCCCTCCGGCGGCGTCGCGTCCCGGAAGGCGCACATTGCGGCCGCGACCGACCCCTTCATGTCGGCCGTTCCGCGGCCGTAGATCCGGCCGTCGCGGCGCTCGACGACGTAGTCGCCGTCGAGTCCGTCCCCGGTCGTCTGCTCGGGCGCCGGCGGGACCACGTCGTGGTGACCGACGAAGGCGAGCGAGTCGGCGTCCGGGTCGTCGGTCGCGCCCGCGAACGCGAGCACGTTTCCGGCGTCGTCGCGCTCGACCGTCGCGTCCGTCTCCGCGCGCAGCCACTCCTCGACGGCGTCGCCCGCGGCCGTCTCGTCCTCGTGGGAGGGGATCGAGACGAGCCGCTCGGTCAGGTCCGCGAGTTCGTCCATGCCACCAGTGGCGGGCGTCACCGCTTAAGCGCGTCCCTCGGGGCCGCTCGCGACGGTGGGGAGAACCCGGGTCGCTATCTCACGTGGTGAACAACTCGGTGTCGTCGGGCACCGCGAACAGCCCGAGGCGCACGCCGGCGTCGAGCCAGCCGTAGCCGTACGAGTAGGACGCGAGCGCGTTCACCGGGTCGCCGGCCTCGCGGAAGTGGCGCCCGTCGTCGAGGTACGACTCGGCCATCTCGGTCACGTCCGCGGCGGCCTCGCCCAGCGGCGTGTCGGCCGGAGGGCGGGGCTCCGCGACCGCCAGCGCGTCCGCGAGCATCCGCTCGTAACGGTCGGTCTTCTCCTCTAAGTCGGCGGCCATACGCGAGTGTCCCGGCGGGCGGACAAAAAGGGCGGCGGGGTGGCGAGATTTATGTTCGGCGCGAACCGGAGACGACACGATGCCCTCCGACGGATCGCCGAGGCCCGACCGCGGCCCGTCGCGCCCGCTCGACCCCACGAGCCGCGGGGCGCTCGCGCTCGTCGTCGCGACGAACCTCCTCCCCCTCGCCGGCGTCGTCGCGTTCGGCTGGCGCGTCGGCGAACTGCTCGCGGTGTACTGGATCGAGGTTGCCGCCCTCGTCCTCGCTCACGCCGCCGCCGCGATGTTCGCGGAGCGACCGATCGTCTTGGAGGACCGCTCGTTCTACATCACCGGCTACGACGAGGACGCGGAGCGCGACGAGGTGTGGGAAAGCGACCCGACTCCGATTCGCCTCGTCTCGTGGCTCCCGCCGATCTACCGGCGGAACTTCCGCGTCGTCCGTCGGTCGCTGGGCGTGTTCGCGTTTCTGCTGTTCCCGCTGGTCCCGGTGGGGTGGGACGCGCTGTCGTATCTCACGCCCACGGTCGGACTCGCGGCGCTCGGCGTCTGCGGCGCGCAGGTCGCGGAGGTCCGCCGGGAGTTCTTCGCCGAGCGGGCGTACGAGGAGCGGTCGCCGTACATGGTCGTCGAGGCGGCCCAGCGCGTCGTCTTCTTCTACTTCGTCATCGGAATGCTCACCGTCGTCCCGGTCACCGTCGGCGTCTTCGTCGTCGAGGCGGCCCTCGCTCCCGGGCTGCTCGACCGCGTCGCCGACGCGTTCGGCGTCGGGGCCGTCCTCCTCCCGTACCTCCTCCCGATCACGCTGGCGAAGGCGGTCGTCGAGTGGGGCCGGCGTCGGGCCGCCCGCGAGGACGACCCGGACGGGATCGCGACGTGGTTCACCGGCGAGGACCCGCGCCGCGAGTGGAAGAAGGCGGAGGAGTCCGCCGGCGAGGGGTGACCCGCGGATCGGGAGCGCCGAAAGCGCAACGCCGATACGCTCGGCCGCGAAACGGGCCCTCATGTACGAGGCCGTTCACGCCTACCCCGACGGGGAGGCGACCGTCGCGCGCCACGCCGCGACCGCCGCCCGGCACGGCTACGACGGGATCGTGGTGCGGACGCGCGACGCGCTGGATCCGGCCGTCGACGGGGAAAATTCGGCCGGTAACGGCGGATCGGCCGCCGCCGACACTGACGAGAGTCCCGTCCGCGACCCGCAGGCCCTCCGCGAGGAGTACGGGATCGACGTCGTCGACGCGGTCGAGATCGACGCCGACGACCCCACGAGCGCCTCCGGCGCGGTCGGGAACTACCGCTCCGACCGGACCGCGGTCTGCGTCGTCGGGGGCGACGACGCCCTGAACCGGTTCGCGGTCGAGCAGGCTCGCGTCGACGCCCTCGTCCGCCCGATGGCGGGAGGCGGCGACTTCAACCACGTCCTCGCGAAGGCGGCGCGCGACAACGGGGTCCGCGTCGAGTTCGACTTCGGCCCGGCGCTGCGCGCGACCGGCGGGAAGCGCGTCCGGGCGCTGGCGGACCTCCGGAAGCTCCGCGAGATCGTCTCCCACTACGACGCGCCGTACGTCGTGAGCGCGAACGCGCGCTCGCACCTCGAACTCCGGGCGCCCCGCGAACTGGTCGCGGTCGGCGAGGCGGTCGGGTTCGACGCCGAGTTCGTCCGCGAGGGGCTCCGTGCGTGGGGCGACCTCGTCGAGCGTAACCGCGACCGCCGCTCCGAGGGCTTCATAGAGCCGGGGGTCCGACGTGGCAGGTATGAAGAAGACGGTTGAGGAACACGCCGAGCGGTTCTCCGAGAAGGCGGCGGCGTACGACGACTCGAAGAGCGAGGAGTACCACGCCTGCGCGAGCCTCGTGATCGACCACGCGGCGCCCGAGGTCGACGACGTGGTCCTCGACCTGGGCGCCGGCACCGGCGCCATCGCGCTCCCGGTCGCCGAGGACGCCGAGCGCGTCCTCGCGCGCGACATCAGCGAGGGGATGATGGAGGAGGGGCGTCGGAAGGCCGAAGAGCGCGGGCTCGACAACGTCGAGTTCGCGTACGGCGAGTTCCGCGACCCCGGCCTCGACCCGGACCAGCGCGTCGACGTCGTCACCTCGAACTTCGCGCTCCACCACCTCGCGGACGACGAGAAGCGCGAGGCGATCGGCGTGATGGCCGACACGGGAACACGCCGGATCGTCCTCGGCGACGTCGCCTTCTTCGAGGAGCCGGACCCGGAGGCGCCGTTCTACAGCCCCGAGGTCGACGACCCCGCGACGGTCGGGACGCTGGTCGAGGCGTTCACCGACGAGGGGTTCGCGGTGACCGCGGTCGAGCGCGTCCACGACCAGGTGGCGGTGATCGTCGCGGAGCGGATCCGGGAGCTCCCGGCGTGATCGCCCCGTGAAACACCTCCCGAAGCACCTCCGGCCGCGGTGGCGCTACCTCGCGGTCGGGATCGAGTCGCGGGCGGAGTCATCGATCCGGCGGCGGGCGTTCCAGCGCGCGCTGTGGTACAGCGCCGGCAACCTCCTCGGGGACGCGGGCAGCGCCGACGCCGACCTCACGCTCCTGTCGTTCGCGCACGCGGACGGGACCGGGGAGGCCGTCGTCCGCGTCAGACACGGGCACGTCGACGACGCGCGCGCCGCGATAGCCTGCGTGAGCGAGGTCGACGACGAGCCGGTCGGAATCCTCGTCAGGGGGATTTCGGGGACGGTGCGTGCCTGTGAGGAAAGATATATGGGTCGCGCGACCCCCAGTTCGACACAGCGAGACGTCGCGTTCGAGGGCGCCGAGCGGCCCGCGGTCGTGCGCGGAGACGCGTGCGACGTGCGGGTCGAGTCGGGCCGCGTCGGCGCGACGACGTTCGATACCGAGTGATATCATGCAGGGCCAATCCCAACAACAGGCGTACGACCGCGGCATCACAATCTTCTCTCCGGACGGCCGACTCTACCAGGTCGAGTACGCCCGGGAGGCGGTGAAACGAGGGACGGCGAGCGTCGGGATCCGCGCCGAGGACGGGGTCGTCCTCGCGGCCGACAAGCGCGCCCGCTCCCCCCTCATGGAGCCCGAGAGCATCGAGAAGCTCCACAAGGCCGACGACCACGTCGGCGTCGCGAGCGCGGGCCACGTCGCCGACGCCCGCCAGCTGATCGACCTCGCGCGCCGCCAGTCGCAGGGGAACCGCCTGCGCTACGGCGAGCCA